>CAMCJY010000110.1 GCA_945875225.1 Comamonas sp. lk
GGCAGGGGCGCAAAAGTCGCTTACACGACCGGCTGGAATACCGGCTAGAGGGTGGCTCCGGCGGCGCATGGTTGCGCCAGCGCCTGGCGCCTTAAACGGCAGCGCATTCAGGTCATTGCCCCACGCCCCGCCCGCATGCCCCGCTTTGCCGCCAATCTGTCCATGCTCTACCAAGAGCATGCTTTTTTGGACCGCTTCGCCGCCGCCGCACAGGATGGCTTCAGCGCGGTGGAATATTTGTTTCCCTATGCGTTTTCCGCCACCGCACTGCAACAACGTTTGCAAGACCATGGCTTGCAACAGGTGCTGTTTAACGCACCCCCAGGCGATTGGGACGCCGGTGAGCGCGGCCTGGCCTGCTTGCCCGGACGCGAAGCCGAGTTTCGCGAAGGTTTTGCCAAGGCGCTGGCGTACGCAGCAGCGCTCGGCTGCCCGCGCGTGCATGTGATGGCCGGCATTGCGCCTCCTGCAGCAGCCACGGATGCTCTACAAAAAACCTATGAAGCGAATTTGCATTGGGCGGCTCTGGCCGCGCAGCCAGCGGGCATCGACGTGCTGATCGAGCCCATCAATACCCGAGATATGCCGGGCTATTTCCTGAACCGCCAGGAAGCAGCGCACCAGATCGTGCAGGCCCTGGGTGCGCCCAATTTGAAAGTCCAATTCGATCTTTACCACTGCCAAGTCATGGAAGGCGATGTGGCCAGCAAGCTGTGCCATTACCTGCCCACAGGCCGCGTCGGCCATCTACAAATCGCCGGGGTGCCCGAGCGGCAGGAGCCAACGGTTGGCGAACTGAACTACCCCTATCTGTTTGACCTGATAGATGCGCTAAGCGCCCAATGCGGCTGGGAGGGCTGGTTGGGCTGCGAGTACCGCCCAGCGCGCGGCTCCTTACCCGGCGCAACATCACAGGGTTTAGGCTGGCTGCAGGCATGTAGAGCATCGCGTGCCTAGGCTAAGGCGTGCTGCAAGATCCGCTGGCCTTGGCTCCAAAAGACGGATCTGAACTCCAGCCGAGGATTGATTGACACGTATCAATACCGCAGCAAACCAGAGCCTTTACCGTAAACGTCTTGCCGCTAGTATCGAAAGAAGGACTCCATTAGTGCACCTAGCGCAGCCCAAAGCGCTGCGCCTTTGGCGACTCTGCTGCACGCTGCGGGCAGCACAGTTTAGCTAAAGCTTTCCTTCACCGCTACTGCGTCCGTCATGCGGTAGTACATGCCATAAGGGTCATCTGCCAACACCGCAAATTTGCCCTCTATCACCACCGGCTCCATGGAATAGCGCACTGGGGTTTTGGTAGTTACTTCCACCATGCTCTCGGGTCCGCCAGGTAGGCAGAAAGAGCAGGTCAAAGGCACCGAGCTGATTAAAAAATGGCGCTGCTTCTCGCCGGGGTCCAGCGGCATCATGAAGCCTTGAATGCGCTGGGTTTTCTGATTCAAGCCTTGTTGCGCAGATCCGAACACGGGCAGGATACGGCTCTTCACGGTTTTGGTTTTGACATCGGTCAGCACCGACCAGGGCACAACATCTGCACGCGGCTGCAAGGGGGCAAACGGGCTGTTGGCCCCGTGCTCCCCCGCACCGGTTCCCATGGGGACCGCCAAGGCTTGGGCGGGCGCGCTTGGGGCCGAGGCGCCCAGTGCAGGCGTCGATTGTGCAAACGCGGGGCTCATAGGCCACAAGGCCAAGCAGGCGGCACAAGCCCCCGCTACATAGCGCTTCAAAAACATAACTTTCATACCAACTCCTTGGACAACGCGCGTAACAAAAAATATCAAAACTTTAATGCTGGTGCTTCATGCCGCACATTTTGCCTATCGCCAGCCCTTTGCATGCGGCTTGCAACTCAGCCTCGCAAGCGCTTTCCTTTTTGCCGGCCTCCAAACATTTGGCCGCACCTTCGTGGGCTGCTGCCATCGCACGGTGGCGGGCAATATCCTCCTGGCGTTCTTTATCGCCGTGCTTATCGGCAGCAAAAGCCATCATGCAGCCCATAGCCAGGGCACTCAATAATACTTTTTTCATGGTCTATTCCTTGGTTTGAAGTAGTTGTAAAACATCGCTTTGGTAGGCCTGCCACACCGGCAGTAACGCAGCGCCAAGCGCCACAAGCGCCGCCAGCACAGGCACTACCCACAACGTCGGCGGCCACAGCAAGCCGGTGGCCATCAGCTGGCTTTGCAGGCCTAGCACCCAGCCCAAGCCCAGCACAAAGGCTTGACCCAAGGCCAAGCCGCACAGCGCGGACACAAGCGCTAGCCAGAGTGCCTCTGCCATCAACAAAAGGCCGATCCTACTGGCCGGTGCGCCCAACATGCGCAGCAAAGCCAAATCGCCACGGCGCTCGCGCACTGCATTCCACAAAGCAATAAACACACTCAGACCAGCCGTGAACAAGAGCAGGCCGGCAAAGGCGCGCAATACGTCTGTGCCCAGGCCCAGCATATGCAATAGGCGCGTCACTTCAAGCGCCGGTGCCGCTGCTTGCATTTCGGTCGTGGTGTTCACCCAGCGCGGGAAGGTAACAGCCGCCAGCGGGCTGGTGTAGCGCACCAAGGCCATAGTGACCTCACGTTCGTCTTCCAGTGCCTGGCGGTCTTCTTCGTCTACCGCCTGCGCGCTTTCATGCACTTTCCAGACCGAGGCGCTGTCGGTGATGACCAGTCGGTCGATGACGCCGCCATGGGGCGCCAGCACACCGACCACGGTATAGGCCTGATCGCCATGGGCATGGCCGCCTGCGCCCAAGCCGTGGGAGCCCGCAAATTTTTGACCAAGCTGCAAACCTGAAGTGCGCGCCACGTTGGCGCCCAGTACTACCTGCATTGGCGCATCCCACACGCGCCCTTGCGCCAGAGTGGTTTGGTAATGGCTCAGGTAAGACGGCAAGGTGCCCACAATGCGATAGCCCTGCATGTTGTCACCCAGGCTGATGGGAATGATTTCGGCGACCAAGGGATTTTTCTTGAGCGCATTGACCGCTGCCAAGGGCACATTGCCCGGCGGTACGTCTAAGTGCAGCACGCCCGACAAAATCAATTGCATGGGGCTGCCTTTGGCGCCCACTACCACGTCGATACCGGCCAGATCGCGATCAAAAGCACGCTCTACATGGTGCGACACCAGCAATAAAAACGTGATGGAGCCCAGACCCAGACTCAGCAGCAAGACATTGAGCAGTGCCGCCATCGGGCGCGCCCACAAATAGCGCCAGGCATACGCCAGCGTACTCATGCCTGCAAGCGCCCGGTCGCCGCGCTAAGTGCGCTTACGGACCCCGCTGGAGACAGGTGCAGCAAGATCGGCGCCACAGCCGTGCAGGCCTGCGCGACGCGCGCATCGTGCGTGGCGATGACCAAGGTGGCGCTGTACTCCTGCCCAGCGTGTACCAGTAGTTGCACAGCGCCCTGCGCTGCCGCATCGTCCAAGCTGGCAGTGGGTTCGTCAGCCAGGATCAGCCGGGGCTGCAGCAAGACCGCCCGCGCCAGGGCCACGCGCTGCGCCTGCCCGCCGGACAATTGCGACGCAAGCCGTTGGGCCAATTCAGCCACATCGAGCTGGACCAATACCTGCCGCACCCGCGCCCTATCGACCGGCAAGCCTGCCGCCCAAAAAGCCAATTCCAGGTTGTGCTGCACCGTCAAGGCGGCGCTCAAATACAGCTTTTGCGGCAAAAATCCGATGTTACGCGCGCGCCAGGCATCGGCACTGCGGCCGGACAAAGCCCGCAAGTCCTGCCCCGCCACCGTGAGCGCGCCATGCTTGGGTTTGACCAGTGCTGCCAGCAGTGCCAGCCAGGTGGATTTGCCGCTGCCCGAGAGACCACTGAGCAGAACCACGGCGCCTTGCGGCACTGCCACATCCGGGAATACCAAGGGCTGGCCCGCACCATAAGCAAACTGCAATTGCTGCGTTTCAATCATAGAAAACAGGCCATAGGGAAATGGCGTGTCAGGGCTTGGCTAGCCGCGTAAACGTTTTTTTGAACTTGGCCACTTTGGGCGCGGCCACCGCCAGACAGTAGCCCTGGCCGGGGTTCTTGGCAAAGTAGTTCTGGTGGTACTCCTCGGCGCGGGCGTAGGTGGACAACATCTGTACCTCGGTGACGATGGGTTTGCCAAAGTCGCCGGCGGCATCCAAGGCCTGCACCATGGCCTGGGCGGCTTGTAATTGCTCAGACGTGGTGCAGTAAATAGCGCTGCGGTACTGGGTGCCTACGTCATGGCCCTGGCGGTTGAGGGTCGTCGGGTCGTGGATCAGAAAAAAGATTTCCAGCAACTCGGTCAAACTGATCTGCTGCGGGTCAAACTCCAGCCGTACCACCTCGTTGTGGCCGCTGGTACCGGTACAAACCATCTCGTAAGTGGGCTGGGGCGCTTGTCCGTTGCTGTAACCGGACTCTACTTGCGTGAGCCCACGCACCTGCAAAAACACCGATTCGGTGCACCAAAAACATCCTCCCCCCAAAACCAGGGTTTGTGTGGCTGAGCCCATGCGCAATATCTCCTAGGTCAAGACCGAATGGTCAAAACCCCGAGCATAAGGCGCTTGCGTGTCCGCAAGGCGTAGCCCAGCTTGCGTCGGGGGCAAAACGGCGTTGCCCTGCTTCGGGCAGGAAACCTGCGCAAGAGGGCACAAGCGCCCGTGCGCAGTCAGGCGTTACACTACTAACCAACTGGTCAGTAAAATGCAGTTGATCAAAAACTTCTTCCAACCTACCTGCCCCATGCCGGTCAAGCGCGAGCGTCGCAAGGAGGCGCGTCCCGGCGAACTGTTGCAGGCCGCGCTGGCCTTGTTCGTGGAGAAAGGCTTTGCCGCCACCAAGGTGGAAGACGTAGCCCGGATGGCTGGGGTATCCAAGGGCACTTTGTTCCTTTATTTCAGCAGCAAAGAAGAATTGTTCAAAGCCGTGGTACGGGACAAGATCGTGGGCCAGTTGTCGCAGTTTCATGCCGCCATTGACGACTTTGAGGGCCCAACCGACCGGCTGATGCGCACGTTTTTGCATGCCTGGTGGCAGCAGGCAGACGCCAGCCAAAGCAGCGGCATCGCCAAACTAATGCTCAGCGAGGGGCAGCAATTTCCTGAGTTGGCCGCTTTTTACCGCGAAGAGGTCATTGATCCGGCGCGCGAGTTGATTGCGCGCGTGCACGGGCGCGGCGTAAAGCGGGGTGAATTCCGACCTATTGACCCTATTTATGGCCCCTTGACGCTGCTGTCATCGATACTATTTTTGGCCTTGTGGCGCCACGCGCCGGCCTTAAGCCCCTCTCAAATAAGCCCTTTGCAACCCTTGGCTTACTTGGACGCCTTGATTGATACCTACCTTAGCGGGGTGTTGCTGCGCGAGCCGACGCACCCCGTACTTGATAAAAAAGCTTTATGAAATCGAAATTACCCTGGATATTTTTGGTGCTGGCGCTTGTCGCAGGCGGCAGCGCGTTTCAATGGCAACGGATGAAGAGCAAGGCGACTGCGGCCACGGCCGCTGGCGCAGCCGCCAATCCCACATCGGCTGCCAGTGCGGCTGCCAAACCCTTGCCCGTGGTGACGCTGGCTGCCAGCGACTTGGTCAGTGTGCAAACTATCGCGCTGGTGCAGATGCTGCAAATCTCCGGGCCGGTCAAAGCGGTGAATTCGGCTTTTGTGAAAGCCCGCGTATCCGGTGAATTGCAGGATCTGCTGGTGCGCGAGGGCGACTATGTCAAAGCCGGGCAGGTGATTGCGCGTGTAGACAGCACCGAATACCAGGCGCGCCTGCGCCAGGCACAGCAACAAGCCCAATCGGCCAAAGCGCAGGTTGACATTGCGCAACGCACCTATGACAACAACCGCTCGCTGGTGGACCAGGGCTTTATTTCCAAAACCGCGCTGGAGATGTCCGCTTCCAACCTGGCGGCCAGCCAGGCCGGTTACCAAGCGGCGCAATCGGGTGTGGACGTGCTGCAAAAATCTTTAGACGATGCGGTTATGCGCGCGCCCATTACCGGCCAGGTGTCACAACGCCTGGCGCAAAACGGGGAGCGGGTTGCCGTTGATGCGCGTGTGGTGGAGATTGTGGACCTGGCGCAATTAGAAATGGAAGCCAGCCTGAGCGCCGAAGATGCGGCTCGGGTGCGGCTTGGCCAAGTGGCGCAGGTGAGCATCGACGGCAGCATTGACAGCGTGGCCGCCAGGGTGGCTCGGGTCAACCCGATTGCAACCGCTGGTAGCCGCGCAGTGGTGGTGTACCTGGCGCTTTCACCCCATGCACAACTGCGCCAAGGGCTATTCGTGCAAGGCCATTTGTCTACCGGCAGTCGCACCGGTCCGGCGCTTCCCTTGAGCGCGGTGCGCACAGACAAGCCGGTGACCTATGCGCAGACCATCGTGGACGGCAAAGTGGAGCATCAAACGGTGGTAACCGGCTTTATCGGTGACTATCAGGGACAAACCATGGTCGAAGTGATCGGCTTAGCGCCGGGCACGCGCGCGCTGCTGGGCAGCGTGGGCGCCTTGCTGGCAGGCACGCCTGTCACGGTGAACGAAGCGGACAAATAATTTATGTGGTTTACCCGAGTCAGCCTGAATAACCCGGTGTTGGCCACCATGATGATGGTCGCGCTGGTGGTGTTGGGCCTGTTTTCCATGAATAGGCTCAAGGTCGATCAGTTTCCGAACATTGACTTCCCCACGGTCGTGGTGATTACCGATTACCCAGGCGCTGCGCCCGAGATTGTGGAGAGCGAAGTTTCTAAAAAGCTGGAAGAGGC
>CAMCJY010000111.1 GCA_945875225.1 Comamonas sp. lk
TTACCTACTTGGTGTTGTTGGTCACCATGGTCTACGGCCCGATTGCAGCCATGTTGGTCGAGATGTTCCCCACCCGTATTCGCTACACCTCCATGAGCTTGCCTTACCACATTGGTAACGGCTGGTTTGGCGGCTTGCTGCCCACCACGGCGTTTGCCATCGTGGCGCAGACCGGCAATATGTACAACGGCTTGTGGTACCCGATCATCATCGCGGGGGCTACCGTGGTCATTGGTGGCTTGTTCATCAAGGAAACCAAGGACGTGGATATTTACGCCAACGACTGATCGTCAATCGCTTTTTGGTTTGGGAGTTCCGGCATGGTGCCGGGACACCGGACGGGCCCTCAGACTGAGGGCCTATTTTTTGGGAGAAACAAGATGTGGAAAATCGTAGTGGGCTTTGCTCTGTTCGCAGCCCTGGCTTTGTATATTTTGAGTAAGGGTGGCGATATTGATATGGGCGGCGAAAAGCATGGCGAGCAGGCGCCTGTCGCGGCCGAAGTTGAGAAGCCTGCGCCAGCTGCCACGGCCAGCGAGGCGAAATAGGCTGCCGCCTGCCGCATGAATGTCCTCGACCCGGCTTAAAGCGGCGCGCACTGCCTAGAATGCTGCTCCCCTACTTTGTTGGAGCGCCTTACTATGTCCGAGGGCACCATCCGCATTCGCGGAGCGCGGCAACACAATTTAAAAAACCTGGACCTGGATATTCGCACCGGCGAATTGACGGTGGTCACAGGCCCCAGTGGCTCGGGCAAATCCAGCCTGGTCTTTGACACCCTATATGCCGAAGGCCAGCGCCGCTATGTAGAGACTTTTTCCGCCTATGCGCGCCAGTTTCTGGACCGTATGGACAAGCCAGCGGTGGACAAGGTGGAGGGCGTGCCCCCGGCCATCGCCATCGACCAGACCAACCCGGTGCGCTCCAGCCGCTCCACCGTGGGCACCATGACGGAGCTGAACGACCACCTCAAACTGCTGTTTTCCCGCGCAGGGCAGTTGTTTGACCGCGTCAGCGCCCAAGCGGTGCAACACGACACGCCAGAGTCCATCTATGCCGAGCTCATGCGCCGCGCCGCGCGAGCCGGTAATCCGCGCTTGGTAGTCACCTTCCCAGTCGAGTTGCCGTTAGCTACCAGTGCCGAAGAGCTGAGCCAATGGCTTAGCGCCAGTGGATTTACCCGCGTCCATGGCGAGCGCGTGTCCGGCGAGCGCCGCGTGTTGGACGTGGTGGCGGACCGACTCCGTATCGAAAGTGCCGACAAAGCCCGCGTGCTCGAAGCGCTGGAGCTGGCCATCAAACGCGGCAGTGGGCGGGTCCATGTGTACCCGGCGCCAGGCAGTGATAAGCCGGATCTATTGGGGTCTGACCCCCATTTAGTATGGTCTTTTTCCACCGGGCTGCATTGCCCGCAAAGCGATGTGCGCTACCAGGAGCCCATCGCCTCCATGTTCTCCTTTAACTCGGCCGTGGGTGCTTGCGAGACCTGCCGGGGTTTTGGGCGGGTGGTGGGTGTGGACTATGGCTTGGTGATTCCCAACGACAAGTTGACGCTGCGCGCAGGCGCCATCAAAACTATGCAAACCCCGGCTTGGCAGGAATGTCAGGATGATTTGATGCGCCATGCGGAGGCCGAGGGCATCCCACGTGACACACCCTGGTACAAGCTGAGCGCCGCGCAGCAGCAATGGGTGCTCAAAGGTTCGCCGCACTGGAATGGCAAATGGAGTCAGCATTGGTTTGGGGTGGACCGGTTTTTTGAATACCTGGAAAGCAAGGCCTACAAAATGCACATCCGGGTGCTGCTGTCTAAGTACCGCAGCTACACGCCCTGTGGTGTATGTGCAGGCGCCCGGCTGAAAACTGAGAGCCTGTTGTGGCGCGTGGGTAGCCAAGCCGATGCGGATGCGGTGTTAGCGCCGGCCAAGCGCTTTCTGCCCCAGGGGGTGCAATGGACAGCGACGCAACTGCAGGCCCTGCCCGGTTTGTGCCTGCATGATTTGATGCTGCTACCGCTAGACCGTGTGCGCGCGTTTTTCGACCGCTTGCAAGTGGGCCTGGAAGCCCGGGGGCCGGGAATGCCTGCTCTCAATGCACCAGAGCTGGCCAGCCCAAGTACCCATTCAGAGGCGGATAACAAAACCCTGAAGCTGCTGCTGGACGAAATCCGCACCCGCCTGAAATACCTGTGCGATGTGGGCATTGGCTACCTGACGCTGGACCGGCAAAGTCGCACTTTGAGCGGCGGCGAAGTGCAGCGCATCAATCTAACGACCGCTTTGGGCACCTCCTTGGTCAATACCTTGTTTGTGCTTGATGAACCCAGTATCGGCCTGCATCCGCGCGATATGCACCGCATCATCGTGGCCATGCAACGCCTGCGCGATGCGGGCAACACGCTGGTGGTGGTCGAGCACGACCCGGCAGTGATGCTGGCCGCTGACCGCATGCTGGACATGGGTCCGGGGCCGGGCGAAAAAGGCGGGCAAATAGTGTTTGACGGCAGCACCGAAGCTCTGAAAGCAGCCGACACCTTGACCGGCGCTTACCTGGGCGGGCGCAAGCAGGTGGGCATGGGCTTTAAGCGCATGGTGGGCGACAACACGCCGCGCCTGGTACTGGAAGGCGTGCGCGAACACAACCTGAAAAATGTGGATGTAGAAATTCCCTTGCAACGCCTGGTCTGCGTGACGGGCGTCAGCGGTTCGGGCAAGTCCACGCTGGTACAGGACGTGCTGGCGCCAGCGCTCCTGCGCCACTTTGGCAAAGCCACGGATACGCCAGGTCTGCACAGCCGCTTGTTGGGCGCAGACATGCTCAGTGACGTGGTGTTTGTGGACCAATCGCCCATCGGTAAAACCGCGCGCTCTAATCCGTCGAGTTATGTGGGCGCCTGGGATGCGATCCGCGAACTGTTTGCCACTGCGCCGCTGTCGCAGGAGCGCAGCTACACCGCATCCAAGTTCAGCTCCAACAGCGGGGATGGGCGCTGCCCCACCTGTGGTGGCTCAGGCTTTGAACATATTGAGATGCAGTTTTTGAGCGACGTGTATTTGCGTTGCCCCGATTGCAATGGCAAGCGTTATCGGCCGGAAATTTTGGAAGTGACGATTGAACGGCGCAGCGGTCCTGATGGTGTACCAAAGGCCTATAACGTGGCCGATGTACTGGGTCTCACCGTCAGCGAAGCGGCAACGGTGTTTGCGCGGGACCGCGAAGTCATACGGGCGCTGCAACCGATCGTCGACGTGGGCCTCGAGTATGTGAAGCTGGGCCAACCGGTGCCCACTTTGTCAGGCGGTGAGGCGCAACGCCTGAAGCTGGCCGGTTTCTTGGCCGAGGCGGCAAAAACCGCTAGCAATAGCCGCCAGCCTATGGCCCGCCGTGGCACTTTGTTCATGCTGGACGAGCCCACCACCGGGCTGCATTTTGACGACATCGCCAAGCTGATGCGCGCCCTGCGCAAATTGCTAGACGCCGGCCATTCGCTGCTGGTGATTGAACACAATCTGGACGTCATCCGCTCCAGCGACTGGCTCATCGACCTCGGCCCCGAAGGCGGCGAGGCTGGTGGCGAAATAGTCGCCTGCGGCACGCCGGAAGATTTGCTGCTGCACCCCACGAGCCACACCGGCAAGGCCTTGCGCGACTACGCAGCGAGTATGGGTGTGGTGCATGAGGTGGCGGAGCCGAGCGCTGCATACCTGATGCCAGCGGATGCTTCTTCAGGCGCGCGAGTTGCACCGGATAACAATATCCGTATCGTCAACGCCAAAGAACACAACTTGAAATCGCTGTCGGTGAATATTCCGCGCGGGCAGTTCAGCGTGGTCACTGGCGTCAGCGGGTCGGGCAAATCGACGCTCGCCTTTGATATTTTGTTTAACGAAGGCCAGCGGCGTTATTTGGAAAGCTTGAATGCGTATGCGCGCTCTATCGTGCAACCGGCGGGCCGGCCCGAGGTGGATGCGGTGTATGGCATTCCGCCGACGGTGGCGATTGAACAGCGGCTGTCCCGCGGCGGGCGTAAATCGACGGTGGGCACGACCACCGAGGTCTGGCATTTTTTGCGTTTGCTCTACGTCAAGCTAGGCACGCAACACTGCATCAAGGACGGGGCTGCGGTTGCGCCGCAAAGTGCGGACAGCATTGCCGCGCAATTGCTGAAAACCTACCGCGGGCAACACATCGGTTTGCTGGCGCCATTGGTCGTCGGGCGCAAAGGGGTTTACACCGAATTGGCCGATTGGGCGCGGCCGCGCGGTTACACGCATTTGCGGGTCGATGGCGAATTTTTACCCACCAATAGCTTCCCCCGCATAGACCGTTTCAAAGAGCACCATATCGAGTTGCCGGTGCTGAGCCTGGACGTCAAAGCCGCTGACGAAGCCACGCTGCGCGCGGGTTTGGCGCAGGCCTTAACGCATGGCAAAGGCGTGGTGCATGTGCTGAGCGGCCTGGACGATTTAGGCGGCGCTATGCAGGCTGGTAGCAGCACGGCGGCGATCGGACGGGTGGAAGTGTTTTCCACCAAGCGCGCCTGCCCGCTGTGTTCCACCTCGTATACCGAATTGGACCCACGCTTGTTCAGCTACAACAGCAAACACGGCTGGTGCCCCGATTGCGTCGGCACCGGGTTGGCGCTGACCAAAGAGCAGCGCAAGGTGTTTGACGACACGGTGCGCGAAGACAAGGGCGGGCGCGAACATACCTTTGCCGAGGCTGATGTGGAGGACCTGGCGGACACGGCCTGTCCGCGCTGTCAGGGCACGCGTTTGAACGCCATTGCACGCGCCGTGCTTTTTGGCGGCGTGGGGATTGCAGATATTGCGGCGCTGTCAGTGAGCGAAGTTCGCGCCTGGGTGCAAAGCCTGCAAGTGGGCGGCGCCATCAGCCAGCGCGAGGCCGATATTGCGCGCGACCTGATTCCTGAGATACGCAGCCGCTTGGAGTTTTTAGAAGAGGTGGGGCTCGGTTATTTGACGTTGGACCGGGGTGCGCCTAGCTTGAGTGGTGGCGAGGCGCAACGCATTCGCCTGGCTGCGCAATTGGGCAGCAATTTGCAAGGGGTGTGTTATGTGCTGGACGAGCCCACCATCGGCCTGCATGCGCGCGACAACAAAATTTTGCTCGGTGCCTTGAAAAGCCTGAGCGACAAAGGCAACACCTTGGTGGTGGTGGAACATGACGAAGACACCATACGGGCTGCCGACCACATCATCGACCTCGGCCCCAGCGCCGGTAAGCGCGGCGGGCGTCTGGTAGCGCAAGGAAGTATTGCCGATGTGCAGGCACAGGCCGAATCGCAAACCGGGCGCTATCTACTCCACGCCATGCTGCACCCCTTGGAGCCTCGACGTTTTGTTGCGACTTCTGGAGCTTCCGCGCTACTGGCCGCTTCCGCTGCACGCATAGCGAGGCAGAAGCCATCGGCCAACGGCGGCGACAGTGCCACAGCCACCAAGTCCGGCGCAAAAGCGAAAGCCGTAAAAGCAAAAGTCGCAAAGTTGCAAGACATTGCGCCACCCTTGCCTGCCGATGTGCAATGGTTATCAGTAGCCGGCGCCAAACTGCATAACTTGCAAAACGTCACCGCAGCCGTCCCCTTGCAGCGCTTGGTGGCCATCACCGGCGTCAGCGGTTCTGGCAAGTCCACGCTGGCGCGCGATGTCTTGCTAGCCAATGTGCAGGCACTGGTGCAACAGCGCGCCACCAAGGCCGGGCGTGATGCGCACGCGGCTGGACGCGCGCCGGGCTTGATCGGCTGCGAAGCCATCAGCGGCTATGAAAGTGTGGACCGCGTGCTGGAAGTGGACCAGACACCGATTGGCAAAACACCGCGCTCCTGCCCTGCCACCTACATTGGTTTTTGGGACACGATTCGCAAATTGTTTGCCGACACGCTGGAGGCCAAGGCGCGCGGCTATGCCGCCAACCGCTTTAGCTTTAATACCGGCGAAGGCCGCTGCCCCGGCTGCGAAGGCCAGGGCATACGTACCATTGGCATGAGCTTTTTGCCCGATGTGAAAGTGCTGTGCGAAACCTGCAAGGGCGCGCGCTTCAACCCGGAAACCCAGGCGGTGAGCTGGCGCGGTAAAAATATCGGCGAAGTGCTGCAAATGGAAGTGGACGAGGCAGTAGAGTTTTTCGCGGCTATGCCGGTGATTGCACACCCTTTGCAATTGCTCAAAGACGTGGGCCTGGGCTACCTGACGCTGGGCCAACCCTCGCCCACCTTAAGCGGCGGCGAAGCGCAACGCATCAAGCTAGTGACCGAACTTTCGAAGGTACGCGACGACATCACCCGGCGCGGTCAGAAGTCGCCACACACGCTGTATGTGCTGGACGAACCGACGGTAGGCCTGCATATGGCCGATGTAGAAAAACTCATCGCGGTGCTGCACCGGCTGGTGCTGGCGGGCCATAGCGTAGTGGTTATCGAACACGATTTGGACGTGATCGCCGAAGCCGATTGGGTTATCGACCTGGGCCCCGAAGGCGGCAAAGAAGGCGGGCGCATTGTCGCCGCCGCCAGCCCGGAGGAGGTGGTGCGCCTGGGTACGCACACCGGGGTGGCTTTGAAAGCGGTGTTTGGGCGTAAAAAGCAGCCCGTTAAGCGCTAAATTGCATGATGTAATTTGACCAGGTCATCGGGAGAGCAGTTCAACGTAGGCTTGGTAGCTGTAGCTGCGGTTCTTTTTCTGTCCCGTCA
>CAMCJY010000112.1 GCA_945875225.1 Comamonas sp. lk
CAGACGGCGGTTGGCCGTGGTCGCTTTGCTGCCGTCGTGCTGCGCAGCAAAGTAATGCTGCAATTGCCATTGCGAACAGTTGGTCAGCGGCTCGCCTTGCAGATGGGCTTGCAGCTTGATCAGGTCGCGCCGGTAGGCCTGCAAGCTGTTGAGGGCCAGGCCGTCCTCCAACCAAAGCGCATCGATAAATGCGTCAATGGACGCATCACCCGCCGATGCAGACACGGTGCTCGCTGGCAGGCTGGGCAAACTTAGTCGAGCTTGAGTTTGGCCGTATCCACCACTTGCTTGTAGACCGCGAATTCGGCCTTCATTTGCTCTGCAAATTGCTCGGGCGTGTTGCCAATGATGATCGAGCCGGTGTCCTCGATGCGCTTGCGAACCGAGGGGTCTTCCAAGGCCTTGCGTACTGCTGCATTGACTTTATCCACCACGTCTTTGGGCAAACCTTTGGGGCCGTAAATACCATAAAACGCCATGCGGTTCACCGGCTCTAAACCCACTTCTTTGAAGGTCGGCACTTGGGGTAATTGCGACAGGCGCTGCGGCGCTGCTACGGCAATGGCCACCAATTTATTGGCCTGAATGAAAGGCAAAGCCGATGGCATATTGTCAAAAATAATCGGCACCTGGCCAGCTACGGTGTCGTTGAGGGCCGGGCCTGCGCCCCGGTAAGGAATATGGGTCACAAAGACACCGGCCAGGTTTTTGTACAACTCCATCTGCAGATGCCCGATGCCGCCCGTGCCCGAGGACGCGTAGGAATGCTGACCGGGGTTTTTTTTCAATTCGGCGACAAAGCCCTTGTAGTCCTTGGCGGGGAAACTCGGATGCACCGCAATCACATTGGGCGTAGCGGCCACGTTGATGATGGGTGTGAAATCGGTGAGCGCGTTGTACGGGATTTTGGGGTTGATAGCCGGGTTGGCCGCTACCGTGGACACGGTGGCCATGCCTAGCGAATAGCCATCGGGCGCGGACTTGGCGGTTTCGTTGGCGCCAATCACGCCGCCGCCACCGGCCTTGTTTTCCACCACCACGCTTTGGCCCAGGGCCTTGCCCATGGCATCGGAAATCACCCGGGCCACGATGTCGGTGGTGCCGCCGGGCGCAAACGGCACTTGCAATTTCACTGGCTTGTTGGGGTAGGCCTGGGCCCATACGCCACTGGCCGCTACCAGGGCACTGAGGGCAAAAGTGGAAACGACTAAGGGGCGACGCTGCATAGGAAACTCCTGTGGATCAATGGCCGCTGCCAAGCGCAGCGACCTTCATGGTAAGCGGCAATACTACAACGAAGCCCGCTAGGCCCACACCAAAGCGGCCACACCTCGTGGGCCCATAGGTCCCAACCTGCTCCGCCCCGTCGGTGGCCCGACGCTGCGCGCTTGCGCTGGTATCCTCCTGCAGGTGAGCTATGCCCTACTCCTGCTGCCCGAGTTTTTCCTGATCTTGCTGGGCTACCTGATCTGCCGACATACCGCCCTGAACCGCAGCGTGTGGAGCCAGGTGGACGCGCTGGTGTACTACTTGCTGTTTCCAACCCTCTTGTTTCACTCCATCATCAAAAGCCCGTTGGATATGGGCGACGCCTCGCGCCTGCTGTCCGGTGGCTTGGGCGTATTGGGCAGCGGCGTGGCCCTGGCCTACTGCCTGCCCTTTCTACCTGGCCTCTCACGACATATTGACCGGCGCGAACATGCAGCGGCTGCGCAAGTGGGCTTTCGTTTCAATTCTTTTATCGGCCTGGCCCTTGCCGAAAGGCTGGGCGGCCCGGCAGGCTTGCTGTCCATCGCCGTCTTGATCGGCTTTTGCGTGCCTTTGGCCAATGTGGCGGCGGTCTGGCCCATGGCGCGCGGCAGTGAGCGCGGCTTTGGGCGTGAGTTGTTGCGCAACCCCTTGATCATCGCCACCACCAGCGGCTTGGCAGCAAACTTGCTGGGTTTGTCGCTGCCCCACTGGGTGGAACCCACGGTGGCGCGCATTGGCGCGGCGTCTTTGGCGCTGGGCCTGATGGCTGCGGGCGCAGGCATGCAATTGCAGTCGCTGGCCCGGGCCAGAACCCTGGGCATGGGGCTACTGAGCATCCGGCACCTGTTCTTGCCCCTGGCCGCGCTGGGCCTGGCCTTTGCACTGAAGCTATCGCCAGCGCATGCCGCCATCTTGCTCACTTTCGCCGCCTTGCCCACCGCGGCCAGCGGCTATGTACTGGCCGCCAAAATGGGCTATGACGGCGGCTACGTCGGCGCCCTGATCACCGCCTCCACCCTGCTGGGAATGGGCAGCCTGGGGCTTTCGCTGGGTATTTTGCTGCCGCTGTACGGCGCTTAGGGCGGGCAGGTCACCTGGCTTGGCTTGGCTTGCGTGGCGCTTGCGCCAAAGCCCATTGCACATGCTCGCGCACGACTTCGCTTTCGTGGTCCAAATGCGCCTGCAATGCCTGGCGCAAAGCGGGTGCGCATGCATCTCCCGCGCGCAAAGCATTGCCAGCGGCTACCGCTACGTTGCGCAGCCAGCGCACATGGCCTATGCGGCGGATGGCGCTGCCTTCGGTACCTTGCAAAAACGCTGCTTCGCTCCAAGACAGTAAATCGGCCAGGGACTGCCCGTTGAGGCCCGCGCGTTCGTCAAAGTCGGGCAAACGGCTCACACGCGCATATTTGTTCCAGGGGCAGACGCTTTGGCAATCATCGCAGCCATAGATGCGGTTACCCATCAAAGGGCGCAGTTGCACATCGATGCTGCCCGCATGCTCAATAGTCAAATAGGAGATACAGCGCCGCGCATCGAGTTGGTGGGGCGCGACGATGGCCTGCGTAGGGCATACATCGATACAGGCGCTGCAGCTACCGCAATGCGGCTCCACCGGCGGGGTGGGTGTCAAGGCCACATCGACAAATATTTCGCCCAGAAAAAACATCGAGCCCGCTTCCCGGTGCAAGACCAAGGTGTGTTTGCCGCGCCAGCCCAAGCCGCTGCGCGTCGCCAGTTCAGCCTCCAGCACTGGCGCAGAATCGGTAAACACCCGGTGGCCCAGCGGCCCCAGATGTGCCGCCAAACGCTCTACCAAGGTTTGCAAGCGGCTACGTAAAACCTTGTGGTAGTCCCGCCCCCGCGCATACAAAGCCACGGTGCCGGTGGCCGGGCTTTGCAGCCGGTCCATCTCTATGCTTTGCCAGCCCAGCGGGGTGCTGCGCGGCAGGTAGTCCATGCGCGCGGTGATAACGCTCAAGGTGCCGGGAACCAGTTCGGCGGGCCGTGCGCGCTTGGTGCCGTGGCGCTGCATATAGTCCATGCTGCCATGAAAACCAGCCTCCAGCCAGGCCCATAAACCAGGCTCGGCGCTGTGCAAATCCACACCGGCCACGCCGATTTGGGAGAATCCAAGTTCCTGCCCCCAGGTTTGCAATTGCGCCATGCTCAGCGCAGCGGCATCGGGGGTGCTAGTCTGGGCCTTTGGATTGTTCACCCTGTGATTGTAAAAACCCCGCCTTTGCTGCTGCACTGGCCTGACGAAAACGCCACGCAAGCCTTTGCGCAACGATTGGCCGGCCAGGCGCTTTTGCGCAATGCCTTTGTCAGCCTGCAGGGCAATTTGGGCGCCGGCAAAACCACACTGGTACGCCATCTGCTGCATGCGCTGGGAGTGCAAGGGCGTATCAAAAGCCCTACGTATGCGGTGGTCGAACCCTACAGCCTGCAAGGCCTGGACATTTGGCATTTCGACTTCTACCGCTTTAGCGACCCGCGCGAGTGGGAAGACGCGGGCTTTCGGGATATTTTTGCCAGCCCCGGCCTCAAGCTGGCCGAATGGCCGGACAAAGCCTTTGGCGCGCTGCCGCTGCCGGACTTGGAAATTCGCTTGGAAGTCCACCTCGACCAAAGCCGCAGCGCCGCCGTGCAAGCGCAAAGCGCTGCCGGCCTTGCGCTGTTGCAAGCGCTGCCAGACACGCCCCCTCGTGGCGCCGGAGAAGACGCATGAAACGGCGCGCTTTTGTGCAAAGCGGGGCGGTGGTCCTGTGCCTGGGCGCGGGCATGGTGCGCGGCGCAAGCATTGTGAACGTACGCATCTGGCCGGCGCAAGACTATTCGCGCGTCACCATCGAGTCAGACAGCCCGCTGCAAGCGACGCAAAGCCTGGTGAACAACCCGCCGCGCCTGGCCGTGGACATTGCAGGTATCACCCTGAACCCGGCGCTCAAAGAGCTGGTGGCCAAAGTGCGGCAGGACGACCCCAATATCGCAGGCATCCGCGTAGGCCAATACACCGCCGATATGGTGCGCCTGGTGATAGACCTCAAGCAAGGCGTGCGCCCGCAGGTCTTTAGCCTGACGCCCATCGCCGCTTACCAACACCGCCTGGTTTTAGACCTCTACCCGCTGCAGGCGATAGACCCGCTGGACGCCTTAATTGCCCAGCATGTAAGCCCGCCTGCGGCCAGCAAGGTGGCCGACCCGCTGGCCGATTTACTGGCGCAGCGAGGAAGCAGAAATGATTTGCCACCCGCCGTAGCGGGCAACACCGCTACACCAATTAACCCGCCTGCCAAGCCAGCGTCGCAAAGCAAAGCCGCAGATAACGCCAGCCCCGGCGCTGTTATAGGGCCCAGCCCGCCACTCACCGGCACCGACCGCTTGATCATCATCGCGCTAGACCCCGGCCATGGCGGCGAAGATCCGGGCGCCATCGGGCCCGGCGGCACGCAGGAAAAAAACGTGGTGCTGCAGTTGGCTTTTTTGCTGCGCGACCGTATCAACGCTGCCAGCGTCAAAGGCAACCCCATGCGCGCCTACCTCACGCGCGATGGCGATTTTTTTGTCCCCTTGCATGTGCGCGTGCAAAAAGCCCGGCGGGTGCAGGCCGACCTGTTTGTCAGCCTGCATGCAGACGCCTTTTACACCCCGGCGCCGCAAGGCGCCAGCGTGTTTGCCCTCAGCCCGGGCGGCGCATCGAGCAGCGCGGCGCGTTGGATGGCGGCCAAAGAAAACAAGGCCGACTTAATCGGCGGCCTCAACGTCAAAGCCAAAGATGCCGTAGTGCAAAGCGCGCTGTTGGATATGAGCACTACGGCGCAAATCAGCGACAGCTTGAAACTGGGCGGCACGCTGCTGGGCGAAATGGGCCGCGTCGGCAAGTTGCACAAAGGCAGTGTGGAGCAGGCCTCTTTCGCCGTGCTCAAAGCGCCGGATATTCCCAGCGTGTTAGTCGAGGCGGCATTTATCAGCAACCCTGAAGAAGAAAAAAAACTCATTACCGAGGACTACCAAAACCAGATCGCCGATGCCTTGATGCGCGGCATCAGCGCCTACTTTGGCAAAAACCCACCGCTGGCGCGTACGCGCACGGTAGGGTAGCGGGAAAACCCCGACGCCTTGGCGACCGCAAGTAGGCTGCGCTGTGCGATAGTTACGCCATGCAAAGAAGAACCTTACTCAAACTTGGAATCGGCTCAGCCATCGTGCTGGCCGCAGCCGGAGGCGCGGTGGCACTGCTGCAGCCCGGGCTGGTCAAAGGCAAACTCAGTGACCCGGCGCGCCTAGTGCTCAGGCGCGTAGCGCAAGCTATGCTGGCCGGCACTTTGCCTGCCGACGTAGCGGCACAGGAGGCATCGCTGCTGGCTTACCTGGAGCGGGCAGACAACTTCATCGCCGGCACACCGCAAGGGGTACAAGCCGAACTCTCGCAATTGTTTGCGCTCCTAGCCACCATGGCAGGACGGCGCGGCATTGTCGGTTTGTCCGCTTCCTGGGAAACGGCCACCGTGGCCGAAGTGGGCGCAGCATTGCAAGGCATGCGCGCCTCGGGCACCGAGCTCAAACAACAAGCCTATCTGGGCCTGCACGACCTGGTGTGTGCGCCGTATTTTTCGGGCGAAGAATCCTGGGCAGTGCTGGGCTATCCCGGGCCTACTGCTGTCTAGCCACCTGGCGCCGTGAGTGCGCCACTACCCTATCCTCTTTTTTCATTGATTTAGCACGCCATGAGCAATATTCCTGATCCCATCCTCCAAGGTCTGCAACGCGGCTGGAAAGTCTTGGGCGGCAAACACGGCGCGGTACCGGCCAGCCTGAGCTGCGACGTCGCCATCATCGGCTCAGGCGCAGGTGCGGGTATTACCGCCGAGTTGCTGACCAAAGCCGGCCTGTCGGTCATCGTCATCGAAGAAGGCCAACTCAAAACCAGCACCGACTTCAAGCAGCGCGAACCCGAGGCCTATGCCTCGCTGTACCAGGAATCGGCCGGGCGCAAAACCAAGGACAAAGGCATCACCATTTTGCAAGGCCGCAGCGTCGGCGGTACCACCACCGTCAACTGGACGAGCTCTTTCCGCACCCCCTCTGATACCCTGAACTTCTGGCGCGACAAATTCGCCCTGCCCGACTACACACCCGAGGCGCTGGAGCCCTACTTCGCCCAGGCCGAAGCCCGCTTAAACATCGGCCCCTGGACGGTGGCGCCCAACGAAAATAATGAACTATTGCGCCGGGGTGCAGAGAAACTAGGCATCAAAGCCGAGGTGATGCAGCGCAATGTGAAGGGCTGCTACAACCTGGGCTCTTGCGGCATGGGTTGCCCCACCAACGCCAAGCAGTCGATGCTGGTGACCACCATCCCCTACGCGCTGGACCATGGCGCCACGCTCTTGGTGGAAACACGCGTCGAACGCATGACGATCGA
>CAMCJY010000113.1 GCA_945875225.1 Comamonas sp. lk
TGCATGGTGGGCACGTCCGGAAAAGCCGGGCTGCGTTTGGTGGTGGACACTGCCAGCGCGCGCAACTTGCCCGCTTTGACTTGTGCAGCAGCAGCAGGGATGGATACCCACAACAAGGGCACCTGGCCACCGATCACATCGGTCACCGCCGGACCGCCGCCCCGGTAAGGGATATGCGCCATGGGCGCGCCGGTGCGCAGCACCATTAATTCGCCGGCCAGGTGGCCCGGCGAGCCATTGCCCACGGAGGCGAATGAAAATTTGTCGGGCGCGGCCTTGGCCTGCGCCACCACATCGGCCACGCTGCGCACGGGTACCGCCATATTGGCTGCCAGCAATTGGGGCAAAGAGGCCACCAGGCCCACCGGCTCAAAGTCCTTGAGGGTGTCATACGGCAGCTTGGGGAAGATCGCCGGGTTGATGGTGTGCGAGCTCAGGGTAAATAGCACGGTATAGCCATCAGGGGCCGATTTGGCCACGATGTCCGTGCCCAGCGAGCCACCGGCACCGCCTTTGTTTTCGATCACGATGGACTGGCCTAGCGCCGCTTGCAGGCGCTGCTGGACGATACGCGCCACCACGTCCGTGCCACCGCCCGGCGGATAAGGCACCACGAACTTCACCGGTTTGTCCGGGTAAGCGGCATCGGCCAAAGCGGCCAAGGGCGAGGCCAGGGCCAGGCTGAGCAGGGTGCTGATGCGCAGGCTGCGGCCCAAGAGGCGGCGGCGGGAATGGGACAGGGGCATAGTTTTCTCCAACGGTTAGGGACTTGAGTGGCACGGTGGCTAGCGCTGGCTGACATTTTGCACGCTGGGGAGGCGTTGGCTATAGGGGTTAAACCGACAGGGCCAGTGCGCCTGAGGCCCTGAAAACGCATGGCATGGCAATTGCAAAGGCTTAGTTAAGACCCGCAAGCACCTGCCAAAACGCTGCCATCGTCGCTGTTTCGACAGTTTGCGCCCCACCCTTTCCCGGAGAAGCCCTATGCCACAACCCAGCCGCCGCCCACCCCGCCCTTATCTGCTGCGCTACTGGGGCAGCGCGCTCAGCCTGGCAATCGGTCTAGCAGGCGCCAACGCCGCCACGGCGTCGGCCCCCAAGACAGTTACGCCCTCGGGCATTGCCGCGACGGACCTGGGCGGCCTCAAGTCCAGCCACAGCTACACCCCGGCACTGGGCGAAAGCCTGGAGCGCATCGTGGCCAAAACCATGCCCGAAAGCCCCTTGAGCGCACAGGTCCTGAGCCAGGCCTTTGTGTTGCTCAACCCCCAGGCCTTTGGCAGTAGCAAACCGCAGCGTACGCAAAGCACGGCTGCCCTCAAAGTACCGAACCACAACCAGTTGCTGCAACTGGTGCTGGCGCGCCATCCGGCCGAGCCCGCCCTGGCCCGCGCCCCGGAGCCCCTGCCAGCCAAGGCCGCCACCGCAACCCTGCGCCCGGCCGAAAAACGCGAGAACTGGGTGCGCTATGCCGGCGGCCCGGTCAAAAACCCCGCCAGCTTTGACGGCACTGCCACAGATCGCAGCGGCTGGGTGCATTACCTAGGCGCCGCTTTCACGCGCAGCTGGAGCGGCGACACGGCCAGTCGCAGCGAGACCCAAGCCTGGGTGCAATACCCCTCGCTGGGCCGCGCCGCTGCGGCCCAAACCGAAGCGAACGCGGACAGCGTCAAATGGGTGCAATACCCTTCCGTGGCGCGTGCCGCCGCACCCACGGCCCAGCCAGAGTCGCGGCTGGACACCAGCGGCTGGGTGCGCTTTGTGGCCAACCGCATTTACCCTCAACAGCAATTGGCCCAACTATTTGACTGAGGCTAGCGCCGCGACGCCTTCTGTTATCGACGGGCGTTTGCTTGGGCCTCCTCATGGCTGGCCTTAGGATTTTGCTGACTCATTTTTTCTTAACTATTGCAATAATCATTATTTTTTGCATAATTAAGCAGACACAAATCCTGCTGAAATTATGCAAACCCTCCATCGTCAGTCCGGTATGACGCTGATAGAGCTCATGGTGGCCCTGGCCATCCTGGGTATTTTGCTGGCTATCGGCATCCCCACTTTGCGAGGTATGAGCGAGACCGAAGCAGTGCGCGGTCATGTGAATACCTTTTTTAGCACCCTACGCTACGCACGATCCGAAGCCATTCGCAACCGGATGCAAGTGGTGATATGCCCCAGCACCAGCAGCGAAAGCGCCAGTCCCAGTTGCACCACGGCTGACACTGCGCGCTGGAATCAAGGATGGATTGTTTTTGTCAACCGGGATGGCGATAGCAGCTATAGCTATGACGCAAAAAAAGATACCTTGTTGCGCGTGCAAGGGTCAATCAACAGCAGTGGCGGGATTGAAAAAATAAGCGGTGGAACGCCGAACAAATTGGTGTACCGCAACACCGGCATATTGCTTGCAGGCGGAACGAGTTCCTTTACCTTCGATGCTACGAGCACGAGCGACCGGCAAAGGAAACGCATCTGCATCTCCATGCAGGGACGGGCACGCATTTCAGCGAGCCTGACCGCCTGCACTTAAGCGGTGCAGCCCCCCATGTTCGGCCACTGCGCAAACCCCGTAAATGCCATTTTGCGAACGCCACGCAAGCATCAAACCGGGGCCTCGCTGCTCGAGGTGCTGATTGCGATGCTGATCATGTCCTATGGCATTACCGGCATCGCGCTCTTGATGGCCGCGACGCTGCAGCACAGCAAAACATCGTTGTACCAACTGGTGGCTCTGCAGACTGCCACCGAGTTGGCCGAATCTATGCGCGCCAATACCGATGGTTTTATGGCCGATGCCTATGGCAAAACCGACACCTATTCCTCCGCCCCTGCGGCAGCCACCGTACCCAGTTGCGCCTTCCCGACCCGATGCACCAGCAGCGAAATAGCCAGCATCGACAAAGCGCACCTTGCCAATCGCTTGCGCTTATCGCTACCCGGCGGCGATTTCCAGATGCTGCGCAATGGCAGCCGGGCGGACATTTGGATTATGTGGATGGAGCCGACCAGCGCTGCCTCCATGGCATTGCGCTCTGCCAATTGCCGAGCCTCTGCCATCAGCGCTGGCGGCGACTTGCCGCGCTGTCTGTATATGCGAGTCGCGCTATGAACAGACGCGCACCCAGGGCCAGCCAAGAAAGCGGCTTTAGCCTGGTGGAGTTGCTTGTTGCCATGGCCATAGGCCTGGTGCTTCTGGGGGCCATTCTGACCCTCTACATGGGCACCAGCCTGGCAGCCCGCCAAAGTCATACCGTGAGCCGCATGGGGGAGGACGCCTCCATCGCGCTGGAGACACTGGTGCGACATATCCGCATGGCCGGTTACAGCCAACCGATTTTGATGGCTGCGCGCAATGCCGCCAGCGTCGACGGACAACTAGTGCAGCTAGTGGACAGTAATTTGGCAGGAGCCGGCTTGAAGGGATGCGACGGTGGCTTTAGCAGCACAAGTGCCGCTTGGGACGCGCTCACTTGCACCAACGCAAGCACCGAGCCGGACGACATTGCGGTGCGTTACGAAGGCGATAGCTTCAATACCGAAGCGGCCGGCGGCAAAAGCGCCTCCGACTGCCTCAGCCAGGGCGTCCTGAATAACGCCATTTCCGCAGTGAACAGCAGTGTGCAATATGCCCTGGTCGAGTCGCGGTTTTTTATCAGTTCCAACAAGGAGCTCAGCTGTGCGGGCAACGGCAACGCCGCCTTTACAGCGCAACCCCTGGTCAGTGGCGTGGAGTTTATGCGCGTGCATTACGGTATTGCCAGCGACAGTACCGGCAGCCAGGTGGTGCGCTTTACCACCGCTAACGAGGTCAATGCATTGGGCGGAAGCCCCGACCAGAACTGGGGCCGGGTGGTGGCGGTGCGCATTTGCCTACAAATGCTAAGCGCAAGCCAAGACCAGGGCACAGCGGTGGACTACATCAACTGCGACGGCGTCCTCACCAGACCGCCCGACAAATTTTTGCACCGCACATTCAGCACGACGGTGAGTTTGCGTAACCGTGCAGCGATTGCGCAATGAAAAACCTGCAGGATGTACTTATGGGTGATCGGCAAGCGCCGCACGAAGATGGCATCGTCTTACTGCTGGTCTTGACCATTTTGGTCGTGCTCTCGGGCGCAGCCATCTGGGCTGCCAAGGCGACGTTATCTACAGAGCAGGTCGCCACTAATTTTCGTAGGAACGTGGCCGCACAAGAATTGGCCGAGCTGGCCTTGCGTTATTGCGAAGATGGCGTCATGAAGAGCAACACCTTTTTGATAATTCTGCCGCTTCCCCTTGATGCCACCAGTGGCGCAATGCCCCAGGCCTGGTCCAATTTAGCCAACTGGATCACCAGCCCTAACCAAGTGAATACTGTGCCAGCAGCGCAATTACAGGATGCCCTCGGCGCCATTCCGGCCACCGCACCGGTCTGCATGATTGAAGAAATGCGCTTAGTACCTATTGATATGCAGCGCGTCCAAGGTTTTCTAATCACCGCACGTGGCTTTTCGCGAGACTATCAAGAAGCCAGCGACGGCGCCATCACCTCGGGCACCGACGCCTGGGTTCAATCCATGATCCGTTTTTAGGGGCTGGCATGCGTTCACCCTATTACTTTCCCTACCACGCATTTTTCTGGACCTGGATGGCGGGGGCAGTGCACCATGCAGTCGCACAAGCACCCCAGGAAGCTTTGTCGCTTGGGCCCCATCGCACCCGCAGCGCGGTGGCTGCAGCGGATACCGTGAACATAAAGCCAATGCGCGTGCTCGATGGAGAAGACGCGATGTATGACTTTTTACCCCCGCAATCTTCCGGACCACGGGGCAACTATCGTCAATTTCTACAGAACAAGAATAAGCGCCGCGGCCAGGGTTTTGTGGGGCTGGATGGGCCCTGGATAGAGGCCGACATCTATGACAGCCAAATCGTCAACGGCGCGACAGTGGGTGCTTGGCGCAACCTGGTCATTGGGAGCAGTGCCGCGGGCGCACGTAAGCTTTTTGCCATGAATATGCCGGTCCATTCAGAGGGTGATTCCAAAGCCGTCTATGCGCCGGGCGCTGCCGATGTTTTGTGGGAGATCAATAGCAGCGATAGCCATTTTGCGGATTTAGGGTTTGTATTGCAAAAGCCATCCGTAGGCATGATGCGCGATGGCACCTGGGTGGTGATCCTGGGCAATGGCTATGCGGACAAGAAGGGAACGGTCAAGCTTTTTATCATCAACGCCTTGACCGGGGCCTTGATTCAATCCATCGCCCTACCTGGCAGCGCACACAATGGCCTCGGTGGCGTGCGCTTGGTACTCGATAGGCAGCGCCAAATCACTGCTGCCTATGCCGGCGATTTGCAAGGGAAGCTTTGGAAGTTCGACTTTTCGAGTGAGCGCCGGTCGGATTGGGGGCTGGCATTTGGCAACACCGCGCTTTACCAGGCTAAAAATGCTGCAGACCAAGTGGAACCGATTACCGTAAGCCCTAGCTATGTGGCGCATCCTCAAGGCGGCAACTTGGTGTTGTTTGGGACGGGAAAGTTATTGGACCCTAGGGACGCAAGCCGTCATCAAGCGCAAAGCCTTTATGGGGTGTGGGACAAAGTAGTTACCGGCCAGCATTCTGGCGCAGTAGCGGATGCTATTTCCGCCCAGTCTTCCGGTTCGGCGGCCTCAGGCGCCAGCAGCCAACTGGTACAACAAACCCTGTCCGCCATCAGCGGCACTCCCTTGTACCGTGCGAGCATGAATGCGGTGAACTACACCGATAAGCGCGGCTGGTTTATCCGCTTGGATAAGCATCCGAGCGATTTGCCTCTTGCATCTTTGCACCAACTGGCACTGGAGCGAGAGGTTTTTCAGGCGCGCTCCCCCATAGATGATGCAGCCAGTGCCTTTGCACTGGGGCCAGGTAAATCGGTTAACTTGGTGCTGCATCCGTTGACAGGCAGTGCCGTATCCACGGCGCCTCCATTGAACGGCCATGGCGACGGTGCATTGAGCAGCGCGACCGGCCAAACCAGCGTCGCTGACGGGAAAATTTGGGTGCGACGCAGCTGGCGTCAAATCATGAACCGTCCTGCGCCTGGCACCATCACCCATGCGGGCGGCAACTAAGCGGGATAGATACTCTGTCAAGCTTTTTATCACCATTTTCTTCACCAAAAATTCTCATGAAACAACACGGCTTTACCTTGATCGAACTCATGATCGTACTTGCCATCGTCGGCATACTGGGGGCCATCGCGATTCCCAGCTACCAGGAATCGGTGCGCAAGTCTCGGCGTGCAGAGGCGCGTGCGCAGTTGCTGGAAGTAGCCCAGTACATGCAGCGCTTTTATTCGCAACACGACAGTTTTGCAAACACCAAGGCGGGGCTAGCGGCCACTGTACCGAGCGAGTTAGCCGTGGTGCCGCGCCATGCGAGCGTGGGCTCGCAAAGCTATGACATCAGCTTTTTCGCACCGGCAGCGGGTGCTAACAATCCGAGTTTGAGCACTTTCAAAATCCAGGCGGTGCGTAAGAGCGCTGGCCCGATGGACGGCGATAAATGCGGCGACTTCACCTTAGAAAATACCGGCGCGCGCGGCCTGCTCCATGCCACAGACAGCGCTGCGAATTGCTGGCGCTAGGCTGGGCTTTCGCTTCACTGAACCAAGACATAGTTTATTGGCGCGTGGCGCGTGCCAA
>CAMCJY010000114.1 GCA_945875225.1 Comamonas sp. lk
AACATCATTAACGAGTACATCGATGAGCGCTTCCCACACCCCCAGCTGATGCCCGGTGACCCGGTGGACCGCGCCCGAGTCCGTTTGTTCCTGCTCAATTTCGAGAAAGAATTGTTTGTGCATGTGACGACGCTGGAGTCACGCAGTACCAAAAACAATGACAAAGCCTTGGACAAAGCCCGCGCCCACGTCCGCGACCGCTTGACCCAATTAGCACCGGTATTTCTGAAAAACAAATTCATGATGGGCGAGAACTTCTCGATGCTCGACGTAGCCATCGCACCGCTGTTATGGCGCTTGGAGTACTACGGCATCGATCTGAGCAAAAACGCGGCACCTTTGCTCAAATATGCAGAGCGTATTTTTTCGCGCCCCGCCTATATCGAAGCGCTGACGCCTTCCGAAAAGGTCATGCGTAAATAAGGCCTATTGCAGCAGCCCAAGGAGAGATAGTGGTGTCGCAAAGCCCTGTGGTTAGTTCCACGCGCCCCTACATGGTGCGCGCGATGTACGACTGGTGTGTGGACAACCAGCTGACGCCATTTATCGTGGTGGCCGTGGATGCCAGCGTACGCGTCCCTACCGACTTTGTGCGCGATGGCGAAATCGTGCTCAACATCAGCATGGGCGCGACCAGCAGCCTGACGCTGAGCAATGACTATATTGATTTCAAAGCGCGCTTTGGCGGCGTGGCGCGTGACATCAGCGTGCCCATGGGTCGCGTATCGGCCATCTATGCGCGTGAAAACGGGCAGGGCATGACCTTCCCCATTGAGGTCGTCACAGCCGCCAAGCCCGAAGCGTTTGCACCCGTGCACCCGGTGGCTCCAGCGCCCGTCTTGAGTGGTGTACAAGCAAAACCTAGCGCCACCAAACCAAAGCGGGCTCCCTCGGGCGAGAGTGCGCGCGAAGACCCCAAGCCCCCTGGCAGCAGTCCACGCCCAGCGCTGACGCGCGTCAAATAGGCCGACCTTTCACAAGGCTTGGTGCGAGACCTTCAAGTGCAATGTCCATTGCAGTCCCTACGTTAGAATTCCTCCCGTGCCGATTTAGCTCAGTTGGTAGAGCAACCGCCTTGTAAGCGGTAGGTCATCAGTTCGAATCCGATAATCGGCACCATTTTGAAAGCCAGCATCGCCTAGCGATGGCTGGTTTTTTTGTGCGTGAAAATAACGATGGATCGGCGTTTCTAGATGTCGCCCCCAATTGCCAAAAAAAAGAACAATAGGCACATGACAGCGAGCCATACTGCGAGCACTGTGACAATGGTTTTGAGCATGACGTTTCTCCGCTAGCGCCGAATTTGCCGCTCCCGATTTTATCGGGTGTAGCTTCCCTGTACATGACACCTTTTGTGCGAGGGACAGCATGACGGACTGGAAATTGAATGGATATGGAGCATGGGCATGGACGAACAGCAAAAAGGATCGCAGAGGGCTTCGCGCAGCGCACTGGCGATCGCCTGTGCCTTGGTCTGCCTGAGCTTGACTGCGTGCGAAGAATCCCCACAAGACCGCTGCGTCAAATCCCGGCTCAAAGTCTGGGACGCGCATTCTGAAAAAACACCCTGGCGCATTTCCGAGGCCACCGGGCAAACCCGCAGCGATTTCGAGGCCAAGGCGCGCGGGTGGTGCGCGCAGGAAAGCGGCCAGCCTTAGGTGGCAAGGCCTTTGCTTTAGAGCAAGCGCCGCTTGACTTTCTTATCCCAGTGCCGCGCCAAAATTTGCTTGTCGCCCTCGTAGGCTTCTAAGCGGCCGGTGATACGGAAATGGGTGGCAGTAGCCGTCATGGTGCTATAGGTTTCGGTGCGCGTGACCCAGTCGCCGCGCGAGGTTTCCATGCTCCAGTGGCATTCCTGGCGGGCCGATAAGGGATCGTGCGGCAATATGCGGTAGTGCTCCCGCCCGCGCCCCCAGGTCGTAAGACCATGTTCCATGTTGGTGATGCGGCCAAAGTCGTCTTCAATCACCATACGTCGCTCGCCGGTCGCTTGGTCAATCGTGACTTCCCGTTTGTTCCAAGGGGCGTCCAGCGTTTTTAAGCGGACGGCGGGTGCTACCTCGGCCGGCTCAAAATGCGGGGCTTTTTCACCACGTACTTTGGGACGCACTGGCAAGTCCAGATGGCTGGCGCCGGTATGCACCGTCAGCGTTACCGGGGTCGGCGCCGGCCAGATCAGCGGCCAGTAGCTGGTGGACAGCGATACCCGCAGCGTGTGCCCTTTGGGGATGCGGTAGGCCACATCGTCCAATTGAATTTTTACGGTATAGACCTTGCCCGGCGCAAGGGCCTGGGGGTGCTCGTGGCTGGCGTCACCGTGCCAATGCGTCAGGTTTGCCACCGCGTAGGTCAGTCTTGAAACCGCGCCATCGGGCCAGATGCTGTTGAGCCGCACCGCCACATGCGCCACCGGCTGGTCCACGCTAAATTTCAGGGTCAGTACCGGCGCGCCGACCAGGTCGATGTCCTGGCCCAAGGGGGTGCCGTCAAAGCACAGCGAGCCAGAATCGTCCTGTCGCTGGTCGCCCGGAAATTCTGGCCCCAGCCAAATAATGCAGTACTCGCCGCTGTCCGCGCCGGTGTGTTGCGGCGAGCTAATCGTCTGCTTGCGCGCTGTGCTGCGTTCTGCGCCCAGACCGTCGGCGTTGAGGTGCAGGCGCTGTCCGTCGTGCTTGGCGTTGGGCCAGACCGCGTCGCTCACCCAGCGCCCGTCAATGTGGTTGATGCTGGCGCCGGGCCGCTGCACTTCCATGATGTAAGTGCGAAAAGCCGGGTCCTGCTCCACGCCGGTTTGCGCGCCTTTGAGCCATCGGTCCCACCAGCGCAGCGCCTCTTGCAAAAAGCCGATGCGCGGCTCGGGCACGGCAAAGTGCGGGTACTTATGCGCCCAGGGCCCGATGATGCCTTTGACCGGGCTTTGCACGCTGCCCACCAGACGGGGCACCGCATTGGTGTAGGCGTCATTCCAGCCACCAAACGCAAGTACCGCGGCTTTGATGGCGCCTATGTCTTGGTTCACCGAACCGCGCTTCCAGTAGGCATCGCGGTGCGGGTGTTGCAGCCAGTCGATAGCCAACAGGGGCTCGATGTTCAGGCGCTCCAGCCATAGGGCGCGCCATGCCTTACCCACCAGCGCCGGGTCTGGCGGGCGCGAGGAGTAGCCGAACATGGTGGCCGACCAGCCCATGTTTTCCGACAACAGACAGCCGCCTTTGTAATGGATGTCATCGGTATAGCGGTCGTCCGTAGAACACAAAGTGATGATGGCTTCCAAGCCTTCGGGTTGGCGCGCTGCCACCTGCAGGCTGTTAAAGCCACCCCAGGAAATCCCCATCATGCCCACCCGCCCGGTACACCAGGGCTGCTGGCGTAGCCAGGCGATGACAGATTCCGCGTCCTGCAATTCCTGCTCGCTGTACTCGTCGTGCATCAGGCCTTGCGAGTCGCCGTTGCCGCGCATGTCCACCCGGATGCAGGCATAGCCGTGGCCCGCCAGATACGGGTGGGTGAGGGCGTCGCGCACGATGGTACCGTCGCGCTTGCGGTAGGGCAAATGCTCCAGGATGGCGGGCACCGGGTTCTTGGCGGCGTCTTTGGGCAGCCAGATGCGCGCGGACAGTTCGGTGCCATCGGGCATGGCAATGATTTGGTGTGCGATTTCGCGCACCGCGCGGGGGAATTTGCGTAGGGTTTTCATGGCGGCGACCTTAGCGTTCACCATGCGCCCTGTCAAATCGGGAAAACCAGACGTACCCGCCCATCCTGGGCACGGCCTTGCATGACCTGCGCTTGGGCACCGGCCAAGCGCTGCGCCAGGGCATGGTGCAAAGCCGCCAGCGTGCCGGCCGGGCTACGGTGGTCCAACGGTGTGCAGATGAGCTCCAGGCTGCCGTCGTTATGGCGTACCAACTCGATAGCGCGCGCCTGGCTGGGCCAATCGATGAGGGAGGCCGTGGCAATTTCCCAAAAGCCCCGCCCGCCGCCGGCACGGGCCTGCGGGCGCGGTGGGTGCGCGTCGATACGGTGGATGTGGCGGTGGCCGACCAACCAGGCCAGCACGCAGGCATGGCGGTGCAGCACATCAGTCAAGGCCTGGGCGTGCACGCGCTCCGGGTCATGGCCCCGGCGGTTGACCAGCGAGGCGCAGCCATGGTGACTGGCCAGCAGGGCCCGGCGGCCCGGCGTGCGGCCGACCTCGAGCAAACAATCGTCAAGCCAGGCCAGTTGCTGCTTGCCCACGCTGCCCTGGTAATCGCCCCAGGGGTGGTTGGTGTCCAGCAGGATGATGCGCACATGTTCTGTATCTATAAAGGTATCGCGCTGTCCGGGCGCGAGCTGCGCATAACCTTTTGCTCCTGCCGCCTCGTGTACATCGATAAATTCTTGCGCGCTGATGATGCGCCGCCCGGCATCGGGCGCGATGGCGCGTGTGCCAGGGCCGGCCGTGGTTTGCGAAAACGCTTCGGGCTGGTCCAAAAAAGCGTGCAGCGGATCGGCCGGCGCAAAGTCCGCCGGTTGCGCCAGGGTTTTTAGCGCGCCGGTGGCGATGGTCTCCAGGGCTGCGTTGCTCAGGGCCGTGCCTTGGCGCAGCACATCGTGGTTGCCAGCCACGCTGGTCCACGCAAAGCCCAGGCCCCGGCTGCTTATCACTGCGCTGGCGCGCGCCAAAAAGTCTTCTATGACCGGTAAACCCAGGGTCTTGCCGGCGCAGGGCACTTCCCCTTGCGGGCACCAATACGGCCACAGGCCACCGGGCTGCGTGGCCAGCCAGTCCCGCGCGCCTGCGATGTCGTGCACGCCGCCATAGGCGGATAAAGACGTATGCCCGCCGCGCACCAAGGCGATAAAGGCCTGCAATTCATTGGCCTGCGCGTTATCAATGTTGTCGCCGGTGAAAAGCGCCAGGTCATAGGGACGGTCACTGGCCGGGGCCAGTGGGTTTGCGCCTAGCGTGTCAATGTGCGCCGCCAGCGCAAAGTGCGTGAGCGCTTCATAGGGCCGGTGCATGTGCAAAAGCGGCTGCCAGAGCGGTTCTTGCCCGCGCAGCTCCACCCATTCGCAGCGCGCCGGCGAGGCACTGTCCATCACATGCGCGTCGCTGATGTGCACCAGGCTGAGCAGGGTTTGACCACTGCCCTGCGGGCTGTGGCCGCCCAAGTCGCTGCGCACGATGTAGTCTTGCAGCGTGGGCTTTGCCCCTGCGGGCATTTGAGGTAATTGGCTGGCCATACGTTTATCGGGGGTGGCGTTGTCACAATACAGGGTTTTGCCGAGCGGGCTGCCTGCAGGCTGATCTTCCCCTATTCGCGTGAAGCATTCATGAATCCAGTTTCCCCCCAGTACCTGATTGGCGTTGACACCGGCGGCACCTATACCGATGCCGCCATTATCGAAGCCGCAGGCCAGCGTGTCATTGCCACGGCCAAGTCCATTACCACCAAAGGCGATTTATCGCTAGGCGTGGCTGATGCCATTACCCAGGCCATTGCCGCCTTGCCCCGGGGCCTGCGGGCGCAAGATATTGCACTGGTCTCGGTGTCCACCACCTTGGCCACCAATGCCGTGGTGGAAGGCCATGGCAGCGCGGTGGGTGTGCTGCTGGTAGGTTTTGATGCCAGCATGGCCGAGCGCACCGGCATTACCAAAGCTTTTCCCGGTATGGCTATAGAGCGCATTAGCGGCGGCCATGACCACAACGGCGACCAGACCGCTGCCTTGGATCTGGACGCCCTGGACGAAGCCATAGAGCGCATGGCGCCGCAGGTGGACGCGTTTGCTGTGGCCGCCGCTTTTGCGGTGCGTAACCCCGCGCATGAGCAACTGGTGCGCACCCGCATTGTGGAAAAAACCGGTAAGCCCGTCACCTTGTCCACCGAGCTGTCCTCCAGTCTGGACGCGCCGCGCCGCGCGCTCACCGCCACGCTCAATGCCCGCCTGATTTCCCGCGTCACCCATTTGATCGACGCAGTGCAAACCGCGATGGCGCAATTAAAAATTCAGTGCCCGCTGATGATCGTCAAAGGCGACGGCACGCTCGCGCTAGCGCACAGTGTGGCCAAGCGGCCGATTGAAACCGTGCTCTCCGGCCCGGCGGCCAGTCTGGTCGGGGCGCGCTGGCTCAGTGGCCTGGATAATTTCATTTTGTCGGACATGGGCGGCACCACCACCGATGTGGGCGCGCTGATCGACGGCCTGCCGCGCGTCAACCTGGACGGTGCCGAAGTGGGCGGCTGGCGCACCATGGTGCGCGCGATTGATGTGCGCACCATTGGCCTGGGTGGCGATAGCGAAGTGGCACTGGCAGGCAACGGGCGGCTGGAAGTGCGGCCCCAGCGCATCGTGCCGGTATCGCTGCTGGCCGCGCGCTATCCTCAAACCATTGCCATGCTGCAAGCGGACTTGGCCGACGTGGATGGTGGCAATTCCCTGCAAGGCCGCTTCGTGTTGCTGCCTTTTGGCGCCAAAGGGTCGCGCTTGTCGGATGAACTTTCGGCGCGCGAGAGCGAGTTGCTGGCGCAAGTGCGCCCCGGGCCCACACCCATGCGTACGCTGGCGACCTCTGTGAACGCGCAGCGCGCCATTTCGTCGCTGCAGCGCAAAGGGCTGATTCAAGTGGCC
>CAMCJY010000115.1 GCA_945875225.1 Comamonas sp. lk
TCTGAAATTTGTTGGCTAACTATACTTTTATAGTAAGCACGATCAGTCGTGGTTTTGACAAGTTCTTTTGTTGCGAAAGAGCTGCTGTGGTATACTATTTTGTATACTACTTTACTTTTTTACCATATAAATCATATAGTTACCACTAATAAAATGACGTTCGGGACGTAGAGACCGGAGGTTCGAATCCTCTCACCCCGACCATATGACCTTAAAGTAAACCCACTCCTTGAATTGGAATGTGACTTTGGGATTGCCTGTTGGCTGCTCAGTCGCCGTCTTCATTCTCATTGGCAAGTTCTGACTTGAGGCGGTAGGCATCGATGTTGAAGTCGGTGCTGTCAGTGACAGCGGCCAGTACCAGGGGTGAAACGCGCTCCCGCTCTTCGTCGGTCTCAAAGCTCGTGAAGCCGGCAACAAGCGCTTCGGCGAACAGTTTTTCAGTCAGCCGCTTTGCCTTTGCATCGTGGCTTTCTATGTCGGGATTGGCACCGGGAGGGATGTTTTCCTCGATCCATGTTCCGACCCACCTAAGAAATCGCTTACTCATGACGACCACCTATCTCTTGCATCAACATCGACACCGGTTTCCCGACCCAAAGAGGCTTGCCCGAGACATCAGGCCAAACCAAAAATATCTTACTACACGGCGCGAAGCGCGAACGAAGGCCCCTCAAGAAAATGCCTCTACTCCCCTGACCTCGCCAGTATTCAAATTTGAGCATTAGTTTTTTGACGCTTGGTGATCTACCAAAAATATTCATTTTTCTGATCGTGGCAAAACAGGTGACTATTGTTGGTACACACACCGAAACCCGATGTAAACCGCGTAAAAGTCAGCGGGTTTAAATGCCTGCACGTCGGCTCTCATGTTAAACGCGCCGTACCACCAAGAGCCCCCGACGGTGCGGCGTTCACGCCCCTTGCTGTCCGGACTGTCGGTGGTCCACTCCCATACATTGGCTCCCATGTCATACAAGCCATTGACGCCTTGTTTTGTGGCGCCTGCGGGCGCAGCACGCGGCCATGGATCGGCCTCACTCGTGTTGGCACCATACGGGCTGTCGCCTGTTGCCCATGGATAGGTTCGGCCTTTCTGCCAAGGCGCTGGAGGCGACTCGCGCAACTCGGTAAAGCCTGCGGTTTGCCATTCAGTCCCCGTGGGTAAACGGCCCCCCGCCCAACCGCAATAGGCTTGGGCTTCTGCAAAATCTAAATGAACGGCAGGCATATCTGCACTCGTCGCCTCGCCGTCGGGCTTTCGCCAAGACCAACCGGGCCGACGCTCCCAACCTGCGCCGTATTCAAAGCCTCCTCCCTCTTTTTCGGCCCGCGTGGTGGTATTCGTGGCGCGCACGTAGCGGTCAAATTGCCCGATGGTGACCTCGGTTCGGTCAATCCCAAAGCCAGGAAGCACCACTATTTCGCCAACTTGAGCCTGCACGGTACCCATGAAAATCGTTAGGCTGAAGATGGCGTATTTCATCAGTATGTATTCCCATATGAATAGGCCTTAACCATAACAAACGCCATAAAACCCTTAAAGCACACCGCCGCTAGCTAAAATCCCGGCCTCATCCTGCTCAAGGTAATTTTTGTCATGCAATCAGCCTCTCAACACTTGGACGAGCTGGAGTGGACCCGGTGGCCTTCCGACCAAATTGCCACTCGTGGCAAGGCGCAATGGAAAGAACTACTCGGCAGTCATTCCGGATGCCAAAATGACATGACGATGGGAGTCGTTCGCCTGCGGCAGGGTGAATCGCTTGAACCGCACCGCCATGCACAGCCGGAAACCTATTTCACCCTGTCAGGTCGCGGCACCGTCACCATCGAGGATGTGGTGCATAACGTAGACCCAGGACGGATGTTGTTCATTCCTGGCAACGCCCGGCACCAAATCAACAATACGAATGAAGAAGATCTGATGATTCTTTACGCGTTTGCCATTAGCGATTTCAGCAAGGTTCAGTACCACTTCTGAACACACTATCCTACGAACCTGCAGCCACACGCATTTGGTGCATCCAGTGACCCACCCAATGGGTTCAGGGAAGGTAAGCAAGCTACCAAGGCCGCAATGGGCCGAGATTTGTCGCTCCTAACCTTAAGCGCTATCGCTTCAGGTTCGCCAAAACGTCCGCGTGAAAATGACCACCATCGTAAATAGCTCCAAGCGACCCAGCAACATGGCAAGCGTACAAATCCATGTTTGAAAGTCTGTGAGCACCGCAAAGGTGGTTGCGGGGCCTACCAGATTAAGTCCGGGCCCCATGTTGTTGATAGAAGCGACTACCGCCGAAAGTGCTGTCACCACATCGCAACCGCTAACGAGCATGAGCAAGGTGCACACAATGATGGAGATGCCGTAAAGGAACATGAACGCCAAGATAGAGTCCAGAACCGCGGGCTCATAGACCGCTCCATTCAACTTCACAACCATCGGTGATTTTGGATGCACCAGCCGGTGCAGCTCACTGAAGCAGTGCTTAACCAACAGTTGGGCACGTATCATTTTTATTCCACCGCCGGTAGAGCCTGCCGCAGTCGCAAAGCAGGATAAAAATATCATCAACACCGGCGCAAACGCGGGCCACAAGTTGTAGTCTTGTGTGGCTAAACCGGTGGTGGTCGCGATAGAGACTACGTTGAAGGCCGAGTGCCGGAGCGCCGTCAGAAAATCCGGGTATACCTGATGCGCCCAGAGAAAATAGGCCACCACAAAGATGCTGGCGATCATCACAGCCCAAACCATATGGGCCTCTTTGTCCTTGACATAGGCTTGCAGCGACCGGCCGGAGAAAGCCAAAAAGTGGGTTGAAAAATTAATCGCTGCCAGTAACATGAATACGATAGCTACCGCCTCCATGGGCGCTGAATCAAAGAAACCAAAGCTTGCATCGTGCGAGGAAAAACCACCCAGGCCCATGATGGAAAAGGTATGAATCAGTGAATCCAAGAATGGCATGCCCACAGCCCATAAGCTAAAGATACAGGCAGCGGTAATCAGGAAATAAACCACCCAAAGCCCTTTGGCGGTCTGAGCGATACGGGGGGTGAGCTTGGCATCCTTCATCGGGCCCGGGGTTTCGGCCTTAAAGGCCTGGCTACCGCCAACCCCCAACATGGGCAAGACAGCGACCGCCAGCACCACCACCCCCATGCCACCCAGCCACACCAGAAAGGTACGCCACACGTTGATGGAAGGTGGTAGCTGGTCTAAATTGGAAAGGGTGGTGGCCCCGGTGGTGGTCAAGCCCGACATGGTTTCAAAATATGCGTCGGTGAAGCTGAGGCCGGGAATACTCAGCATCAAAGGAATAGTGGCTATTGCCGGCAGCACCATCCAGGTGAGTGCAGACAGCAAAAAACCATCTCTATTGCGTAACTCTCTACCCAGAGATGCCCTGCGCGTCAAAGCCCACATGGCCAAGCCAATCATGCCGGCAACAGCCATCCCAACAACAAAGCTCCAAATAGCATGATCATCCAGATACCAGGAAACCGCCGTTGGAAACAACATTAAGCATGCAAATATCAGGATGATGAATCCAAGAACATTCAAAACTCCGGCTATTCTTTGCTTCATAAGATCCCCTTCATCCAAAAAAGCTAGCGTTAACCTGAAGGAGTTTTTCAATTTTCTGTAGCGTTTTTATTTCGGTAACAAACAAAATCAAATGGTCTTCGGATTCAAGTACCAGGTCATGGTGCGCCATCAACACCTCTTGGCCGCGCACCACGGCGCCCAATAAGGCACCCGACGGCCACGCGATGGCATCCACACGGCGTCCCACACACTGACTGGTGGATTTGTCGCCATGGATCACGATTTCCAGTGCCTCTGCGGCACCGCGGCGCAAGCTATGGACGCGCGCCACATCAGCGCGTCGAATGTGCGCAAGAATGGAACCGATCGTGACATCCGCAAGCCCCACAACAACATCGATTTTGCTGTCCTCCAAGACACCCACATACACGCTTTGATGGATCAGCGACAAGACGCGGTGCGCACCCATTTTTTTTGCCAGCAGCGATGCGATGATGTTGCGATCGTCATCCCCTGTCGCTGCGACAAAGAGATCTACCTGAGCAATATCCTCGTTGATTAACAGTTCACTGTCGTTTTCGCTGCCTTGCAAGACCACTGTTTTATCTAACAGCGCCACGAGCTGATGCGCGCGTTTTTCATTGGCCTCAATCAACTTCACCAAATGGCTGCCTTCCAGGTCTTGGGCCAGCCGGTAACTGAATTCTGAGCCTCCTGCGATCATGATGCGCCTGACCGGCCGGTCTGCTTTGCGCAACTCCTCCATGACGCGTCGCATATCGCTTGTGCGGGAGAGAAAGAATACTTCGTCGTCGTCTTCAATGACTGTACTTGCAACGGGCTGCACCGCGCTACTACCGCGGAAGATGGCGACGATTCGCGCATCTGTGGTCTTCAGGTGCTTATGCAAATTGCCTATCCGGTCACCCACCAAAAGTCCACCCGCCTTGGCGCGAACGGTCACCAAGCAGACTTGGCGGTCGGCGAACTCTAAAACCTGCAGCGCCTCCGGGTAAAAAACAAGATTTTCAACATACTGTGCGAGCACCACTTCGGGCGAGATGACGTGACTGATACCAAAAACATCCTCTCCGATAAGACGCGAATCGTCCAAGTACTCGGAAGAACGTACCCGGGCAATGCGTTTGGGCACATTGAATATTTTTGCAGCAATTCTGCACGCCATCATGTTGATCTCATCCACCTCGGTTACGGCGATGAGCAAGTCACAGTCGGCAATACCCGCTTCTTTCAATACGGAAGGGTGCCCGGCATTACCCGTAACGGTGCGCAAGTCGTATTTGGAGGCCAACTCTTTGAGTTTGGCCGCATTGCGGTCGATGACAGTGATGTTGTGCTGCTCCGTAGCCAGATTTTTTGCCACAGAGGTGCCAACCTGGCCCGCACCCAGAATGATGATATTACTCATGGATATCTTTCCAACGAACTGCTTAATTTGAACCGCATACGCGCACGATTTCGCTCCGATGGTAGTCGCACGACCTACTTATTACACTGCACCCACTGCGCTGGGTATGAAAAGCGGCAGACCTGAGGCCTCAAACACTTTTTGTTTTTTTGCTGCCCGAACCCGCCAAGCCGGATACTCAAGCCCTTTTTGTTCAGGCTAGCGCTCGGTCATCGCCAAGCCCTGCCTCTTCCCTAGCCATGCATTCCACCCCGCTTGTCTTTTCTCACGCCAACAGCTTTCAGGCCAGCACCTATAGCGTCTTGTTTGCGCATTTACGCAAACGCGGTTTTGCGGTTCAGGCCATCGAAAAACTCGGCCATGATCCGCAGTACCCAGTTAGCAACAACTGGAAGCATTTGGTACAACAGGTGGCCAATTTTGCGCAAGCACAGGCCGATAAGGCAGCCGGCCCAGTGTGGCTAGCGGGTCATTCGCTGGGCGGCTTTCTGAGCCTGATGGCAGCTGCCCGCCATCCCGGCCTGGCCAAAGGCGTGTTGCTGATCGACGCGCCCATCTTGGGCGGCTGGCGCTCCATGGCGCTAGGGGTGATCAAAGGCGCGCAATTAGTCGGCTCGCTGTCGCCAGCCGCTGTCAGCCATAAGCGGCGCAACAGCTGGCCCAGCCAAGAAGCGGCCTACGAACACTTCAAACACAAGCGGGCATTTGCCAGATGGGACGATACGGTGCTGCGCGATTACATCGCCCACGGCACGGTGGAGCGCGACGGCAAGCGCGTGCTAGCCTTTGACCGCGAAATCGAAACCACTATCTACAACACCATCCCCGACAACCTGGACCGCCTGCTCAGGCGCAACCCTCTGAAATGCCCGGTTAGCTTTAGTGGCGGACGCCAGTCCTGGGAAATGAAGCGGGTGGGCATGGGCATGACAGAAAAAGTCACCCGCGGGCGCATCATCATGCTCGACGGCACGCACTTGTTTCCCATGGAAAAGCCGCTGGCCACTGCAGCGGCCATCGAAACCGCTTTACGCAATATGGGTGCTTAAGGCTTCCAAACGACCAAACCACTCCAGTCGGTGGCCAGCACTACGATGCCAAAGGCGATGCGGTAGTAGGCAAAGCCAACAAAGCTATGGGTTGCCACAAAGCGCAACAGCCAGCGCACGCAAGCCCAGGCGCTGATAAAAGAGAACACCAGGCCCACGGCAAAAATCGGCGTATCGGCCAGACTGAGCAAGGCGCGCTCTTTGTACAAGCTGTAAGCGCCCGCACCCATCAGCGTGGGTATAGCCAGAAAAAACGAAAAGTCCGTCGCCGTCTTGCGCGACATGCCCAGCAACATGCCGCCGATGATGGTAGCGCCGCTGCGGCTAGTGCCCGGCACCATGGCCAGGCATTGCACCAGGCCTACCTTTAAGGCGTCCCACATGGTCATGTCATCGACATCGCCCACACGCGCAAAATAACCGGTCTGCACATGTTCCGCAGCCGCCTGGCGCCGCTCGGCCCACAAAATAATCAAGCCACCCACGATAAAAGTGCTAGCCACAATCAGCGGCGTAAACAAATGCGCTTTGATAATGTTGCCAAACAGCAAACCCAGCACCACGGCGGGCATAA
>CAMCJY010000116.1 GCA_945875225.1 Comamonas sp. lk
AGCTGAACCACTTCTGCAATTTGATTGCCAATGGAGAAGAGCGGATTTAAGGCCGTCATCGGCTCTTGGAAAATCATGGCAATTTCCTGCCCACGAATCGCACGGATCGCCTGTTCCGAAAGTGAGAAAAGATCCTGCGTGCCGCTGGCCCCGTTAAAGTTCACCGTCCCAGAGCAACGCCCGTTACCCAGCAGGCCCAAAAGGCTCAGCGCTGTGACCGTTTTGCCCGAACCCGACTCGCCCACCAAGGCCAATTTTTCCCCTGGCGCAATGGAGAAGTCGATGCCTTTGACCACCTCTTTGTTGCCAAAGCTGACCCGCATATTAGAGACGCGCAGGAGTGTCACGGGCTGCCCCCCACTTGGGAATCCTGGTCCGCCTTACGCGGATCAAGGGCGTCGCGCAAGGCGTCCCCCATAAAGGTCAAGAGCAACAAAGTGATCACCAAAACCAAAAAAGTGAAAACCGAAATCCACCAGGCATCAATGCTGTTTTTGCCCTGCAGCAAAAGCTCTCCTAAAGATGGCGTACCCGGCGGCACGCCCAGCCCCAGAAAGTCCAGTGAAGTCAGCGCCAGGATCGCACCGCTCATGCGAAAGGGTAAAAAGGTGACCACCGGCGTCATGCTGTTGGGTAACACATGCCTGGTAATGATGCGCCAGTTACTGACACCCAATGCACGCGCCGCACGCACATAGTCCAGTTGCCGGTTGCGCAAAAACTCGGCGCGCACATAATCCGAAAGCCCCATCCAGCCAAACAAACTCAGCAAAACAAGCAAAAGCAAAATACTGGGGGCAAACACAGCGCTGAAAATAATCAGCAAATACAGCTCGGGCATCGAGCCCCAAATCTCAATAAAACGCTGAAATGCCAGGTCGATGCGGCCGCCAAAAAAACCTTGGATCGCGCCGGTGACAATGCCTAATAATGTGCCACTGATCGTCAGCGCCAACGCAAAAAGCACGCTGACGCGAAAGCCGTAAATGAGCTGGGCCAGCAAGTCACGCCCGCGGTCGTCGGTGCCCAAGAGATTTTCTTTGGTGGGGCGCGATGGGTTGGGTTCCTTGGCGAAATAGTTGAGCGTTTTGTAACCGTAGGGATTGGGGGCGAAGATCGCCCAATTCCCGTCCTTCGAAAGCACCTCGCGGATAAACGGATCGAGATAATCCGCAGGGGTAGCAAAATCGCCGCCAAATGTTTTCTCTGGGTATTCGTAGAGCACCGGGTAATAGGTTTGTCCCTGATAGCGGACTACCAGCGGACGGTCGTTGGATATCAGTTCTGCGCACAGACTTAGCGCCACCATGCAAGAAAAAACAAGCAGGCTCCAGTACCCTACTTTGTTGCGCTTGAAGCGCAACCATGCCCGGCGCCCCGGCGAGAGGCTCAGTGTTTGCGTTTGCGTTGTTGCTGGGGTCACTTGGCGTACCTGCTGTTCAATCAAAGCGTACGCGGGGATCGACCCAAACGTAGCACAGGTCTGAAATTAACTTGGTGACGAGCCCGATCAGGGTGAACAGATACAAAGTGCCGAGCACTACCGGGTAATCACGTCGAATCACGCTCTCAAAGCTGAGTAAACCCAGGCCGTCTAAGGAAAACAAGGTTTCAATCAACAGTGAGCCAGTGAAAAATGCACCGACAAAGGCTGCTGGGAAATGGGTCACGATCGGTATGAGCGCATTGCGCATGACATGCTTCCATAGCACCTGCCGTTCGGCAAGACCTTTGGCCCGCGCAGTGACCACATACTGCTTGCGAATTTCTTCTAAAAACGCGTTTTTGGTCAGCATGGTGGTCACCGCAAAGCTGCCCAGCACCATGGACGTCACGGGCAAAGCGATATGCCAAAGGTAATCAACGATGCGTGCGCCCCAGGATAGTTCTTCCCAGTTACTGGAGGTCAAACCGCGAAGAGGAAACCATTGCAACTGGCCGCCGAAGACAACAAGCAACACCACGCCCAGAACAAAGCCAGGTATCGCATAACCGAGCAGCACCATCACGCTGCTGACCATGTCAAACCGGGTTCCGGAACGCACCGCCTTGGCGATACCCAGGGGTACTGCAACCAGGTAGCTGATGAAAAAAGTCCATAAGCCCAGGCTGATGGACACCGGCAGCTTTTCCACGATCAGCGTACTGACATCCTTGTTTTGAAAAAAGCTTTTACCCAAATCAAAGCGCGCGAATTGCCCAAGCATTTGAATAAAGCGCTCGGAAGGTGGCTTGTCAAAGCCGTAGAGCGCTTTAATTTCCGCTAGGCGCTTGGTATCTACCCCTTGTGAGCCGCGGTAGGACATGCCCGCACCTTCGCCCCCAGGACCTGCGGCCTTGGCCTCTGCCAAATATTGCTCTACCGGCCCACCGGGTACAAACTGAATTACCGCAAAGGTGACCAGCAGCACGCCCAGTAGCGTGGGGATCATCAATAGGACACGTTTAAGAATGTATTGAAACATAGCTATTTTGCCCACCAAGTTTGGACCGCCCACAATTCGTTGGCCGCATAGGGAGGCATGCTCGGAGGAAGCGCCAAGCGCCGTGCGCTGTACACAATCCGGTGGGTGCCCGCGGTCCACTCGGGAACCAAGATATGGCTGTGCGCAATGACGCGCTCCAAGGCACGGCAGGCGCTCAACATCTGACCTTTGTTTTTCGCGCTGACCAAGCGCTCCAGCAAGGCGTCGACCGCCGGATTTTTGATGCCGGTCAAATTGCCAGAGTCCTCAGTGTCTGCTGCCTTACTGCCGAATAAATCGACATAATCTTGGCCAGGGTTGTTCGTTCCCGGGTAGGCGAGGGAGACCATGTCAAATTGAAATTTTTGCAGCCTCTCTTGGTACAAGGAAAAGTCAGCGGACCGAAAACTCATCTCAATGCCGATTTTTTCTAAATTGCGCACCCAAGGCGCAATCAGTCTGGCTGAACCTTCGTTGCTGTCGAGGAACTCGATGCGGAAAATTTCTCCCTTGTCATTGCGCAATTTGCCATCGCGCACTTCCCAGCCGGCTGCTTTGAGCAAGACCAGCGCCCGGCGCAAATTGTTGCGCAAAGAATCGTCCCCATCGGTGCGCGGCGGCTTTGCCATGGGGCCAAAGCTGGCAGCGGGTATTTGCTTGCGCCAGGGCTCCAGCAGGGCCAACTCTTCTTCTGAGGGCGCGCCTGATGCCTGGCAGTCGGTATTGCCGAAAAGCCCGGCAACGCGCTGATAGGCGCCATAAAACATTTGGCGGTTCATCCATTCATAGTCCAGCGCCAAACCAATAGCTTCGCGCACCCGCACATCCTGAAAAAGTGGGCGCCGCGTATTGAACACAAAGCTTTGAAAGCCTGTAGGCAGCCGGTGTTTGAATTCAGTCTTCACCAACTCGCCGCTGTCAAAACGTTTTCCGTTTACCCTGCGTGCCCAGTCCCCGGCGGAAAAAAAGCGCATCAGGTCGAATTCCCCGGCTTTCACAGCTTCCAGTCTGGCGGTGTTGTCCTTGTAAATTTTGACCGTAACACGGTCAAAATTGGCCGATCCTTTGCGTACGTTGAGGTCTTTGGCCCAATAACCCGGGTCGCGCACATAGGTAATGTCTTTGCCAAATTTGACCGGCCCGATCTTGTACGGTCCGCTGCCAATCGGGTGGTCCATCACTATTTTGTCGAATGATTTAGCCTTGCCGTTCTCGACGCCCCAATTGCGGCTGAAAATTGCCATCGTGCCCACCGTGAGCGGCATTTCACGGTTGGCGCGGCTGAATCGGAAACGCACTGTGCGCTCGTCCAGCATATCCACCCCTGACACATCAGCGAGCAAGGTCTTAAAGGCCGGTGAAGTATGGGGTCCTAGATAGGTGTCAAAACTGTGCTTCACATCGGCTGCCAGGACCGGATCACCATTGTGAAAGCGTGCGGCCGGGTTCAGTTTGAACACAACAGACAGCAAGTCCGGCGCAGCCTCTACGCTTTTGGCCAGCAGTCCATAGGCGGAATCGGTCTCATCTTTGGAGGCCGCGAGCAAGCTGTCAAACATGAGATCGGCCAGGTAGGCCGGCGCATTGCCCTTCATGGTAAACGGATTGAACTTATCAAAAGTCGACACCCGAAGACCGCTCACCATGCGCAATTCGCCGCCTTTGGGGGCTTGGGGGTTGACATAGTCGAAGTGGCTGAAGTTTTCCGGGTACTTGAGCTCCCCCCAAAGCGCATAGCCGTGGGCCGCCCAGCTCGGCAGGCTCACGAGGAGTGAAAAAATGCTAACTAAAAAGATTCGCATGAAATGGGGCTGAGCGCGATTGAGAAGGGGTACAAGTCCAAAATTAGAAATAGCCAGAGAATTTCCCGCAATATAAGCGCAATCAGCCCAAAGTGACGCAATGCCGGCGCGCTGCAGGTGACATCACAGGCGCCGCCGGTGCCCGAAGCGCCTAAGCGATAGCGTCTTGCAGCGCCCGCGTAGCGGCGCTTCGCCACCAGCCGTCGCGTCCGTAGGTCTTGGCCGTCTGGTGGCAGCAGTCCACCAGGGTGATGGTGCGCACATCCCGGCTGGCGCGGGCCTGGCGCAGCAGTTTGGGCCAGGGCAGAGCGGTCGGCGCTTTGCCAAGTTGCAGGCCGGCCACGGTCACCGTGGCCGCAAAGTCATGCCAATAACTGCGTAGCGCCAGTTTCGGTTCATCCATATGCGGCAGGATGCAACGCATGGCGTCGGCACTGCCTACCAGGGCCCGCGCGGCTGCGTTTCCCGTGCAGGCATAGGCTTGGGCTGCCAGGCCGGCGAGTTGTTCCAAGGTGTCCGCGTTGGTGTGCAATTGGCCGGCAGCCCGCAGCAATGCGGGCGTATTGGCGGCTTTGTGCATGGCTTGTGCCCAGTCACCGCCCTGGTTTGTGATGCGGGGCAATTGCCGCAGCACGTGCAGCGCATCGCTGCCCGCACCCGCAGGTGCGGCAGGCAAGGGCGCGCGTTCCTGCCAGCAACAGGCCCACAAGCTCAAGGCATCGGCCAGTTCATGGTGGTGGCGCGCCTCAAGGGCATAGGCGGTGCGCAGCAGGCCATCAAAGCCTGCTGCGCCGCAGGACAAGGTCAAACGTGGCAAAGCTTGCGGCAAAACCTGTCCCGCAGCCTCATAGGCCAGCCACTGAAAAAACAAATCGCGGTACTGGGGCCAGGCCTGGGCCTGCCCCAAAGCAAAGCCCCAGGCTTCACCAGCAGGCCAAGCCTCCCAGGCGGGGCTGACTTGCAATTGCGGATCGTAGGACTGCACAAAGGCATTCAAGTCCTCGGCTTTGGCCTGCATGCGGGCCAAAGCGACCAAGCCCGGTGCGCGCAGCGCGCATTGGCCCCGTCGATCAAAGGCGGCAAATAGTGCGCAGGAGTTCAGCAGTTCAATCGTCAGCATGGAAGTGGCAGCGCTCAAAAAGGGACATGGTACCGCCTTGCAGCGGCACTGCGCTGTGCGGCACTCAGGGTGGCGCGGCCAGATGTCGCCCCCTCGGGCGGCCCAGGGCGCAGGCTCAATAGATTTCGGGGATGAACATCTCTGGCGCCACTTTTTGCCGCACATAGTCTTCGTGGCGCACGCGCGCGGGCAGGATGACGGGGGGGTGCGGTATTTCCTCGTAAGGCATTTGCCCCAAGAGGTGCGCTATGCAGTTGAGCCGGGCCTTTTTCTTGTCCACCGCATGCACAATCCACCAGGGCGCTTCGGGGGTATGGGTGCGGTCTAGCATCACCTCTTTGGCCACGGTGTAATCCTCCCAGCGTTTGCGCGACTCCAGGTCCATGGGGCTGAGCTTCCATTGCTTTAGCGGGTCGTGGATACGGCCCAGAAAGCGGGAGTGTTGCTCTTCATCTGAAATCGAAAACCAGTATTTGATGAGCTGGATCCCCGAGCGCATCAGCATTTTTTCAAACTCAGGCACGGTGCGGAAAAACTCTTCGTATTGCTCATCGCTGCAAAAGCCCATGACGCGCTCCACCCCGGCGCGGTTGTACCAGCTGCGGTCAAACATGACAATTTCGCCAGCGGCTGGCAGATGGGAGACATAGCGTTGGAAATACCACTGGGTGCGCTCGCGGTCATTGGGCGCAGGCAGGGCGGCCACACGCGCGACACGTGGATTCAGCCTTTGCGTGATGCGCTTGATGGCGCCGCCCTTTCCCGCTGCATCGCGGCCTTCAAACAGCACCACCACTTTGTGTCCGCTCGCAACGACCCAATCTTGTAGCTTGACCAATTCGCCTTGCAGACGAAATAACTCGCGGAAATAGTTCACGCGCGCGGCACGCGACTCGTCGGTTGCGTTGATGGCCTCTTCGCTGCTAAATGCGCGGTCCTCCACTTCCATCTCTAGCTCTTCATCAAAGCTGTCCAGAAGGTCTTGTCGAATTCTGCGAATTAAGTCTTCGTCCTGCATCTTAGTCATGGTGAGAAGTTCATTCAAGCGGTTGAAATGGCTGCAATAATCGCCCATCTGAGTGAAGTATTTGTGACATTTTTGTGTCTTAGCTCAGGTCAGCGATCGTCGGACTTGCTGTTGGCTGCGCTGCCCAGGTAATTGTTCATCCAAAAGTAGGCCACCAGAGCAAGCGCCAACAAGACCATGAAGCCCTA
>CAMCJY010000117.1 GCA_945875225.1 Comamonas sp. lk
GATCGATGGCGGTGTTCATGAACATGGCCAAGTTAGTGGGCGCCGGGCCATTGATGGTCATGGACACGCTGGTGCTGGGGCTGCACAAATCAAAGCCACCGTACAGCACCTTCATGTCTTCCAGCGTGGCGATGCTGACGCCCGAGTTGCCCACTTTGCCGTAGATGTCGGGCCGCAAATCCGGATCGTTGCCGTAGAGCGTGACTGAGTCAAATGCGGTGGACAGGCGCTTGGCCGGCATGCCCTGGCTGAGCAGCTTGAAACGGGTGTTGGTGCGGAAAGCATCGCCTTCGCCGGCGAACATGCGGGTGGGGTCTTCGCCCTCGCGCTTGAAGGTGAAGGTACCAGCGGTATAGGGGTAATGGCCGGGCACGTTGTCCAACATCAGCCACTGCAAGATTTCGCCATGGTCCTGGTACTTGGGTAGCGCCACTTTGGGTATCACCGTGCCGCTCAGCGAGGTGGTGGTAAGCGCAGTACGCATTTCTTTGTCGCGCACTGTGACCACTAGTTCGCTGCCCGCGTAGTCCTGCTGCATCTGGGGCCACTGTGCCAGTAAGGCGCGTGCGTCGGCTTGTTGCTGCACTTCGCGTTCACCGGCCAGGGCCAGTGCGGCTTCGGCGGCGCGTGCTTTGACCGGGCGGTCTACTTGCAACATCACCGCTGCGGCGCGCAGTTGCTGGATTTCGCGGGCCAGCGCGGCCTGGGCGCGGGCGCGCTTTTTGTAGCCGCGCACGGTATCGCTGATTTCGGACAAATAGCGGGTGCGCGCCGCTGGCACCACCGGAGTTTGGTTGGAGCTAAAACGCACATTCACACGCGGTAGCACGCCTTGCGCTGGCGTCTTCAAGCCCAGGGCCTGCAAGCGCAGCAACATGGCCTGGTAAAGCGCAGTTACACCATCATCGTTAAAGCGCGCAGCCATAGTGCCAAAAACTGGCATGGCCTCAAAGGGCTGGCCCCAGGCTTCGCGGTTGCGCTGCACTTGCTTGGACACATCACGCAGCGCGTCGCCAGCGCCTTTGCGGTCAAATTTGTTGATGGCGACGAACTCGGCAAAGTCCAGCATGTCGATTTTTTCGAGCTGGCTAGCCGCACCAAACTCCGGCGTCATCACGTACAAGGGCACATCGACCAAAGGCACGATGGCCGCGTCGCCTTGGCCTATGCCCGAGGTCTCCACCACAATCAGGTCAAATCCTGCAGCCTTGCAAGCGGCGATCGTGTCGGGCAGGGCCTGGCTGATTTCCGAGCCGAATTCGCGTGTGGCCAGCGAGCGCATAAATACGCGCGGCGCATTCTGGCCTGCAGCCCAGGGCGCTATCGCGTTCATGCGGATACGGTCGCCCAGCAGCGCACCGCCACTCTTGCGTCGTGAGGGGTCGATAGAGATCACGGCAATGCGCAAGCTGTCGCCCAAATCCAGGCGAAACCGGCGGATTAATTCGTCGGTGAGGGAGGATTTACCGGCGCCACCGGTGCCGGTGATGCCGATGGTGGGCACCTTGGCTGCGGCGGCCTGCATGCGCAGAGCTTGCAGCAACTCAGGCGCCACTTTGTCCGCTTCGACGGCGGTCATCAACTGCGCCAGCGCGCGCCAGGCGGCATCGGTATGGCCTTGGATGGCTGTCAACTCGTTGGGCGCGAAGCTGCTCAGTTCGCGGTCGCAGCGCATCACCATCTCGCCGATCATGCCGGTCAGGCCCATTTTTTGCCCGTCTTCCGGGCTGTAAATGCGGCTCACGCCATAGCTTTGTAGTTCGCGGATTTCGGCAGGGACGATCACGCCGCCGCCGCCGCCAAAGACCTGGATATGCGCGCCGCCCCGGCTTTTGAGCAAATCCACCATGTACTTGAAATACTCCACATGCCCGCCCTGGTAAGAGCTGATGGCGATGCCTTGTACGTCTTCCTGCAATGCGGCGGTGACCACCTCTTCGACGCTGCGGTTGTGGCCCAGGTGGATGACTTCGGTGCCCATGCCCTGCAAGATGCGGCGCATGATGTTGATAGCGGCGTCATGCCCGTCAAACAAGCTGGCAGCGGTGACAAAACGCACTTTGTGCGTGGGCCGGTAATTGGCAAGCGCCTTGAATTCTGCGGATAAATCGGTCATGGTGAAACAGCCTTGGTGCGGGTACGAAAGGGTTGGCCGGTGGCGGCATTGACGTTTACGTAAACGTCAACTGTAAACCATTCCCGGCGCTTGACGATAATGCGCCCAAACTTTCCTTTGTTTATGACTTTTCTGGCGCTCGATATCGGCAATACCCGCCTCAAATGGGCCCAGTACCGCGCAGCGCATCCCGGCGCGGCCCTGCTGGCCCAGGGCGCTGAATTTTTAGAGAACATCGACAAGCTGGCCGACGGCGCTTGGAGCCGCCTACCTGCGCCACAGCATGTGCTGGGCAGCGTGGTGGCCGGGGACGCCGTCAAACGCCGCGTGGAACTGCAAATGGAGCTGTGGGACGTTGCCCCCCAATGGGTGGTGGCCAGCGACAGCGAAGCCGGTGTTGTCAACGGCTACGACCATCCCACCCGCCTGGGCGCCGACCGCTGGGTCGCCATCATCGGCGCCTACCACCGCATGCGGGCCCAGGGCTCAGCCCGGCCTATGGTGGTGGTAATGGTGGGCACCGCAGTGACCGTTGAAGCGGTATCCGCCGACGGGCGGTTTTTAGGCGGGATGATTATTCCGGGCCACGGCATCATGCTGCGCGCCCTGGAGTCCGGCACCGCCGGTTTACATGTGCCCACGGGCGAGGTGCGCCCTTTCCCCACCAATACCAGCGACGCACTGACCAGCGGCGGCACCTATGCCATAGCCGGTGCCGTGGAATGTATGGTGCAGCATGTGCGCAGCCACTGCGGCGCTGAACCCCTTTGCATCATGACCGGCGGCGCCGGCTGGAAAATGGCCCCATCCATGACCCGCCCTTTCGAGCTGGTGGACAACCTGATTTTTGACGGCCTGTTGCAAATGGCAGAGCAACGCTTTGCGCCAGCCTAGTCTTTTGGTGCCAGCCAAGCCTGTGCCAGCCGCACCCAGTAAGTGGCGCCTAAGGGCAGCAAGGCGTCGTTGAAGTCGTAGCTGGGGTTGTGCAGCATGCAGGGGCCCATGCCGTGGCCCAATTCGCGATGGGCACCATCGCCGTTGGAGATAAAGGCGTAGCAGCCGGGCTTGGCCATCAACATATAAGAAAAATCTTCCGCGCCCATGGTCGGCTCCTGCACTTGCACCCGGTGTTCGCCCACGATAGAGGCCATCACTTTGCGCGCAAACAAGGCCTCGGCTTCGGAGTTGATGGTGGGCGGGTAATTGCGCGAAAACTCAAAGGTGCATTCGGCGCCGAAAGCGGCGGCGGTGTGCTGGGCCATATCGCGCATGCGCGCCTCAATTTTGTCCAGCACTTGCACGGTGAAGGTGCGCACCGTGCCCTCTAAAGTACAGCTGTCGGGGATGACGTTGGTGGCCTCGCCAGCGTTGATCATGGTGACGGAAATCACGCCCGCTTCTATGGGTTTGATGTTGCGGCTGATGATGGTTTGAAAGGCCTGCACCATCTGGCAGGCCACCGGTACCGGGTCGATGGTGTTGTGCGGGATTGCCGCATGGCCGCCCTTGCCGCGCACCACGATTTTGAATTCATTGCTCGATGCCATCACCGGGCCGGGGCTGACTGCAAACTCGCCCACATCCCCGCCCGGCCAGTTATGCAGGCCGAAGACCGCTTCGACCGGGAATTTTTCAAACAAACCGTCCCGGATCATCTCGCGCGCACCGCCGCCGCCTTCTTCGGCCGGTTGGAAGATGACATAGACGGTGCCGTCAAAGTCGCGGTGTTTGGCCAAGTGCTGGGCGGCAGCGAGCAGCATGGCGGTGTGGCCATCATGGCCGCAGGCGTGCATACGGCCCGGATGGCGGCTGGCGTGGGCAAAGGTATTGAACTCCTGCATAGGCAGCGCATCCATATCGGCGCGCAAGCCAATAGCGCGCGGCGATGTACCCGCCTGGATGATGCCGACCACGCCGGTCGTACCCATGCCCCGGTGCATGGGAATACCCCAGGCGCTGAGCTGGGCGGCGACCACATCGGCCGTGCGCTCTTCCTTGAAACACAGCTCGGGGTGGGCGTGCAAATCGCGCCGCACAGCGGCTATAGCGGGGGCGTTTTCCACAATCGCGTCGATTAATTCCATGGCGAGCTTTCGTTTCACATAACCAAACAGGTCCGACCCAGGGGCACAGGGCGGCACAAAAGGGCAGATGGCGGCACAATGGTCGCTTATCTCAGCCATCGTGCGGCCCCACCCGCGCCTTCCAACTATGCCAGAAGCCAGCACCGTGGCGCACAGCGCCAGCCCCGACACGGCAAGCCACCAAGTGGTGGGCGCATGCCCGCATGACTGTCCGGACACCTGCTCCCTGATAACGACCGTGCAAAACGGCATCGCCATCAAGGTGCAGGGCAATCCGCACCATCCGCAAACCGATGGCGTGCTGTGCACAAAAGTGGCGCGCTACACCGAGCGTAGCTACCACCCGGAACGCCTGTTGCAACCGCTCAAGCGCAGCGGCCCCAAAGGTTCAGGGCAATTCACACCGGTCAGCTGGGACGTGGCGCTGGACGACATCGCTGCGCGCCTAAAAAGTATCGTGCAAGACCCGGCGCGCGGGCCGCAGGCGGTGCTCCCCTACAACTACGCCGGCACCATGGGCTGGGTGCAGGGCGACGCCATGTCCTCGCGTTTTTTCAACCGCATGGGCGCCTCGATGCTGGACTACACGATTTGCTCATCGGCCGGCGCTGCCGGGCTGGACTACACCCTGGGCGTGCGCAAAGGCATGCTGATTGAAAACTTTGCCCATGCGCAACTGATTCTGATTTGGGGCAGCAACGCCATCACCAGTAATTTGCATTTCTGGCGTTATGCGCAAGAGGCCAAGCGCGCTGGGGCCAAAATCATTTGCATCGATCCCCGCAGCACCGAGACGGCGGAAAAATGCCACGAACACATCGCCCTGCGGCCAGGTACCGATGCAGCCCTGGCCCTGGCCCTGATGCACGAATTGATTACCCACGATTGGCTGGACCACGACTACATTGCGCGCTACACCCTGGGCTGGGAGCAATTGCGCGAGCGCGCCCTGCAGTGGACGCCCGCGCGCGCCGCCCAGGTCTGCGGCGTGCCGCAGGCGCAAATTGAATCGCTGGCACGCGACTACGGCCAATCCATGCTGCACGGCGAGAGTGCGGCGATTCGCCTGAACTACGGTATGCAACGCGCGCGCGGCGGCGCCAATGCGGTGCGCGCTGTGACCTGCCTACCCGCGCTCATAGGTGCCTGGCGCAAACCGGCTGGCGGCATGCTGCTCTCCAACTCGGGCACGCATGGCTTTGATGACAGCGGCCACACCCGCCCGGATTTGCGTCCCGCAGGGCCTTGCCGCACCATCAATATGAGCACCATCGGCGATGATTTGCTGCGCCCGGCCAGCGCGCAATTTGGCCCGGCGATTGACGCCTTGCTGGTCTTTAACAGCAACCCGGTGGCGATTGCGCCGGACTCGGGCAAAGTGGTGCAAGGCTTTGCGCGCGAAGATTTGTTTACCGTGGTCTTAGAGCATTTTCAAACCGACACCGCGGACTACGCGGACTACATCTTGCCGGCCACCACCCAGCTGGAACACTGGGATGTACACACCACCTACGGCCACACCGATGTGCTGCTCAACCGCCCCGCAATTGCGCCCCAGGGGCAGGCCCGCTCCAACGCCGAAATTTTCCGTAATCTGGCGCAGCGCATGGGCTATACCGAGCCCTGTTTTGCCGAGGGGGACGAGGCGCTGTGCCGCACCGCTTTCGATGCGCGCATCAGCTTTGATGCCTTGCTACAAGACGGCTTTGTCAGCCTGCCCTTGCCGCAAGCACCGTTTGCGCAAGGTGGCTTTCCCACGCCGTCGGGACGCTGCGAATTTTTCAGCGCCCGCCTGGCGGCGATGGGCGTGGACGGCCTGCCGGACTACCTGCCTAATTACGAAGAAACCCATGCCGGCGCGGCCTATCCGCTGGCCATGATTTCACCGCCGGCGCGCAATTTCATGAACTCCACCTTTGTCAACGTGAGAAGCCTGCGCGGCATCGAAGGCGAGCCCAAAATCGAAATCCACACCCTAGACGCCCTGTCGCGCAGTATTTCCGATGGCGATAGGGTGCGCGTCTTCAATGCCCGTGGCCAGTACCACTGCAAAGCCGAAGTCAGCTCCCGGGCGCGGCCTGGCGTGGTCAACGGCCTGGGGGTGTGGTGGCGCAAGCTCGGGCCCATGGGTACCAATGTGAATGAATTGACCAACCAGCGGCTCACCGACCTGGGGCGCGGGCCCACGTTTTATGACTGCGCGGTGCAGGTGGAAAAGTACACGGCTTAGCGCAGCGCCATCAAATCCTGCTCCACCATCCACAGGCGGTCCTGGCCCCAGTAGCCGGGCAGGTCGTTGACGCGAAAACTAGGCACGCCCCACAAATCCATGTCCAGCACTTCAAGCCGGTTGGTGGCAGCCACTGCGCG
>CAMCJY010000118.1 GCA_945875225.1 Comamonas sp. lk
CCCCGGTTGCGCCAATGAGCAACAGGGCCAGACCCGAGAGAACACGGGCCGGATGGCGGCGCACGGTAAGTAGCGCCTCAAGGGCTGCGTTGCGGGCGGCAGTAAGAATGTCGGACACCAAATTCAGCCTCTCTGAGAAGTGCGCAAACCGGCTATGCGGACGCACCGGGCACTCGGGGGCGGGGACTAAAATACACTGTTAGCCCGCACCCGGACCTTTTAAATTGAGGTTGGAGTATACCGGGCCCTGTCCCAGGCCCCCTTATTTTCTTTATGCACCCTGCTTCGCCCCCCTCCTCTCCCGTGTCCGAACGTGTCCAAGAGGCCCTGGCCGTCACCTTGCGGGGCTGTGAAGAGCTGATTCCCCACGAGGACTGGGTAAAAAAGCTGGTCCGTTCCGAGGCCACCAACACCCCGTTGCGCATCAAACTGGGCCTAGATCCGACCGCGCCTGACATCCACGTCGGCCACACCGTGGTGCTGAACAAAATGCGCCAGTTGCAGGACTTGGGGCACCAGGTGATCTTCCTGATCGGCGACTTCACCACCATGATTGGCGACCCCTCCGGCCGCAACAGCACCCGCCCGCCGCTGACCCGCGAACAAATCGAGGCCAATGCCCAGACCTATTACAAACAAGCCTCGCTGGTGCTAGACCCGACCAAAACCGAGATCCGCTACAACAGTGAGTGGAGCGATCCGCTGGGGGCGCGCGGCATGATCCAGCTAGCTAGCCGCTACACGGTGGCGCGCATGATGGAGCGCAATGACTTTCATGACCGCTTTGAAGGCGGGCAGTCCATCAGCGTGCACGAGTTCCTCTACCCGCTGATGCAGGGCTATGACAGCGTGGCGCTCAAGAGTGACCTGGAACTGGGCGGCACCGACCAGAAGTTCAACCTGCTGGTAGGCCGCCATCTGCAGGCCGAATACGGCCAGGAGTCGCAGTGCATCCTGACCATGCCGCTGCTTGAGGGCCTGGACGGCGTGGACAAAATGTCCAAGAGCAAGAACAACTACATCGGCATTTCCGAGGACGCCAACACCATGTTTGCCAAGGTGCTGAGCATCTCCGACATGCTGATGTGGCGCTGGTACACGCTTTTGAGCTTTCTAAGCGAGGCGCAAATTGCCGCGCTCAAGGCTGAAGTGGAAAGCGGGCGTAACCCCAAAGACGCCAAAGTGGCGCTGGCCAAAGAGATTACCGCGCGCTTTCACTCGGCCACGGCGGCCGATGCGGCCGAGCAAGACTTTATCAACCGCAGCCAGGGCGGCATCCCGGACCAGATCGAGGAGCGCGCCTTGGCGCTGGTGGATGGTGCGCCCTGGGGCATTGCCGCTTTGCTCACATCCACCGGTCTGGCTGCCTCCAACAGCGAAGGCAACCGGCTGATCGAAGGCGGTGGCGTGCGCGTGGACAGCAGCGTGGTCAGCGACAAAGGCCTCAAGCTAGGCGCAGGTAGTTATGTGCTGCAAGTGGGCAAGCGCAAATTTATGCGCGTTACCCTGGCCTGAGCCCGCATGCTCGCGCTCATCCAACGGGTGCGCCGCGCCAGCGTCAGCATTGACGGCGCGGTGGTGGGACAGATCGCCGCTGGCCTGCTGGTGCTGGTGTGCGCCGAACAAGGTGATACCTCGGCGCAAGCGGACAAGCTGCTTGCCAAAATACTCAAGCTGCGCATCTTTAGCGACGCCCAAGGCAAGATGAACCGCTGCGTGCAAGACCTAGACGGCGCTGGCCTGCACGGCGGCCTGCTAATCGTGAGCCAATTTACCCTGGTGGCTGATAACTCGGGCGGCAACCGCCCCAGCTTCACCCAGGCCGCAGCGCCGGAGCTTGGCCGGTTGCTGTACGACTATGTGGTGCAACAGGCGCGTGCCGCGCACAGCGAAGTGGCAACCGGCGTGTTTGCTGCGGATATGCAAGTGGAGCTAGTCAACGACGGGCCGGTAACGATTCCGATGCGGGTGGTGCCGACGGTTGGAGGCTAAGCCTTATGCCCTATCTGCCTTCCATCCTGCGACCCTTGTTTGAACGAGCCGAAACCGCGCTCTTACGCCATGGCACAGAGCCGAGAACCATTCTTTTTCTTGCAGTTTTTTCGGTTTTAGATGGGTTCCTACCTATGTTGCCCGCAGAAATATTTGTGCTTGCCTTGTGCATTCTCCAGCCGAAAAAGGGAAAAATCATTGTGCTGGTGTTCGCAGCGGCTTCGGCACTGAGTGCTTTTTTGTTGGCCTTGGCGTTGGGTACCTTGACGACGTCCGCCGAGACGCTGAGCCAACAGCTTCTTGGCGCGCAAGGGCCCCAAGCGTTGGCGGTGGTGCGCAGCTGGGGGCCTGTCAGTATGGTGTTTTTTTCTGTTTTCCCGGACTCTCCGCGTTCCTCCATCGCGCTACTGGCCCTAAGCGGCGTAGCGCCCGCGTCGATCGGTGGGATGGTCTGCATTGGCAAGCTGATGCTCTACGCCAGCTTGTTGGCTTTGATCCATCACTTGCCAGCGAGGGTGGGTCGATGGCGCGGTGCCGGGCCGTTCTGGCAGCGGTGGTTGCAAGGCCGCGCTAGCCGCTTTGTGGCCTACTGCCGTCGCATCCGCTGGCTGGCGCGTCACCCAGAGCAACGCTTTTCAATATCAAAAGGCATTTCATGATAACAAATTCATGTCTTTTTTTCGGGCTGGTGTCCATGGTTTCGGTCTTGGGTTTGCCCATCCTGCGCAGGTGATCACCAAGCGGGCGCTCTCAGCGATCAGTGCCTAGGCTGACAGTCCTCCATACGGATTCTCAAACCCCAGCCGCGCCAGGATCTCGGCCTCGCGCAGTTCCATCACCTGCGCGTCTTCGTCGAGTTCGTGGTCCCAGCCCTGGGCGTGCAGGGCGCCGTGGACGATAAGGTGGGCGTAGTGGGCTTGCAAGGTTTTGCCCTGGTCTTTGGCTTCCTTTGCCACCACGGGCGCGCAGAGCACCAGATCGGCAATGACAAGGGGTTCTAGCGTGTAGTCAAAAGTCAGGACATTGGTGGCGTAGTTTTTTTTGCGGTAGTCGCGGTTGAGCGCTTGGCCCTCGGACGCGTCGACGATACGCACCGTGATTTCCGCTTCGCTGGCCAGAGCGTGGCGCAGCCAGCGGGCCACCTTGTGGCGCGGCAAGGCTGCGCGATGCAACGCGGCATCGGGCAGTTTGCCCCATTGAAGGGACAGGGTCAGGGCGTGCAGCATCGGCGAGTCCACAGTCAAAGAGCGGGTTTACACGGTAGTTTTGCTGCGCTGCGCCCGGGGCTTGGGCAAGCCAGTGCGGGGCGCGGCCACTTCAGGCACGGGCAGCGTGGGCGCGCTGCCCAGCGCCAGGGCGATCTCCTCTTGCGCGCGGGCGGCGTCGTAGGCGTCCACAATACGCGCGACCAAGGGGTGGCGCACGATGTCGGCGCTGGTCAGGCGGGTGATGGCAATGCCTTCCACCCGGCGCAGCGTGCGTTCGGCGTCGATCAAGCCGCTGAGCTGGGTTTTGGGCAGGTCGATCTGGCTGACGTCGCCGGTGATCACCGCCTTGGTGCCAAAGCCTACGCGCGTGAGGAACATCTTCATTTGCTCAGGTGTGGTGTTTTGCGCCTCGTCCAAAATCACAAAGGCGTTGTTTAGCGTGCGACCGCGCATAAAGGCCAGGGGCGCAATTTCCAAGGCCTGGCGCTCAAAGGCTTTTTGCACCTGCTCAAAACCCATGAGGTCGTATAGCGCGTCGTACAAAGGGCGCAAATACGGGTCTACTTTTTGATTCAGGTCGCCGGGCAGAAACCCCAGGCGCTCGCCGGCCTCTACCGCCGGTCGCGTCAGCACAATGCGCTGCACCGCGCTGCGGTGCAAAGCGTCCACGGCGGCGGCTACCGCGAGATAAGTCTTGCCGGTACCCGCTGGGCCAATGCCAATGGTGATGTCGTATTGCGCGATATTGTCCAAGTACAAAGCCTGGTTCACGCTGCGTGGCTTAAGGTCGGCACGGCGAGTGGACAAACTTGGGCCGTCGCCAGGCTCGGGCGCGCCGTCGCCGGCCAGCATCAGTTGCACCACCTCATCGGGAATGGGCTTGGCCGCCATTTCATACAAGGCTTGCAGCATCTCCATGGCGCGCTGGGCTTTGGCCTTGGGGCCGTCGACCTTGAATTGTTCGTGCCGGTGCGCGATGCGTACTTCCAACGCGGCCTCGATGCTGCGCAGATGTGCGTCCGTGGGGCCGCACAAATTACCCAGACGGGTGTTGTTAGGAGGGGAAAAAATATGTCTGAGAATCACGCTGATAATTCCGTGTCAGGGGCTGCGCCATTGCGCAAGACGGCGCTGCGCCGGCCCCGATGATAGGCAATTACACAAAAGGCTCCCGATGATTGGCAAGCTCACAGGCATTCTCAGCGACAAAAACCCGCCTCAGGTGGTAGTGGACTGCGGGGGCGTGGGCTACGAGGTGCAAGTGCCTATGAGTACGTTTTACAACCTGCCAGCCACCGGCGAAAAAGTCAGCCTGCTGACCCATTTTGTGGTGCGCGAAGACGCCCAAATTTTGTACGGCTTTGGCTCGCAGGCTGAGCGCTCGGCGTTTCGGGAACTGGTAAAAATCTCCGGCGTGGGACCGCGCACCGCGCTGTCCGTGCTGTCAGGCATGGCGGTGGGCGAACTGGCACAGGCCATCACCCTGCAAGAAGCGGGGCGCCTGACCAAGGTGCCCGGGATAGGCAAAAAAACCGCTGAACGCCTGCTGCTCGAACTCAAGGGCAAGCTAGGCGCCGACATCGGCATGCCAACGGTCGCGGGCCATGAGGCGCAGTCCGACATTCTGCAAGCCCTGCTGGCCCTGGGCTACAACGACAAAGAGGCGGCATTGGCACTCAAGGCGCTGCCGGCCGATGTGGGGGTGAGCGAGGGGATTAAATTGGCGCTCAAAGCGCTGGCGCGTTAGGTCGTTTTGCACCGGCTTAGGTGGCAAGTTGCAGCTCAGCGGCCTTGGCCCGCGCAATGACCTCGGCCATCACAGGTTCTAAGTCTTCTTGCTTCACCGGTTTGGCAATAAAGGCATTGACGCCGGCAGCCTTGGCCTGGTCGCGCGCCTCCTGCAACACATCCGCAGTCAGGGCGATGATGGGCACCTGGGAATGCGGCCATGGCAGGGCACGGATGGCGCGTGTGGCCGTCAGGCCGTCCATCACCGGCATGTGGATGTCCATCAAAACCAATTCGTAATCACCCTGGACCAAAGCGTTTAATGCAAGTTTCCCGTTGTCACAAAACGTTGCCTGGTGGCCCAGTCGCTGCAGCAAGATAGACAAATATTTTCGGTTCACCGGATGGTCTTCGGCCACCAATATACGAAGGCTGCGCAATGCGCCTGTGCTCCTCCCCAGCGGCAGCGCACCTGCTAAGGGCAGGGCCGGACCTGTCCACAGCACCAAGGGCAGACGCACGGTAAAAACCGAACCGACCAAGGATTGGCTTTGCACCGTGATATCCCCGCCTAAACGACGCGCTAAAGACAGCGAAATCTGTAAGCCCAAACCGACACCGGAAAATTGGCGTGACAGGCCTGAATCCACCTGGAAGAACCGCTGGAACAACTGCCCCAAGGCCTCTTCGTCCATGCCGATCCCCGTATCCTCCACACGCAATTCCAACCACCGTTGCTGCGCCTGGTCAACCGTCCTGGCATGCAAAATCACCCCGCCTTGCTGCGTGAACTTGATGGCGTTGTGGATCAAATTGAACAGGATTTGTCGTTTGCGCGTGCTATCGCCCTGCACCCACAGGTCTTCGTCAATCTGGCTTTTCAGCGCAAACTGGAGGTTTTTTTGCGCCGCCAAAGGTTGGAAGGTGGCCTCAATTCCACGCAGAAAACTCGGTAGGTGAAGCGCCTCCTTGCTCACACTGATGTTGCCCGACTCTAGGGCCGACAAATCCAAAATATCGTTGAGCAATTGCGACAAATGGTGCGCCGAGTCATTGGCAACATGGACCAAATCAGCCTGCTCGGGATTGAGCGGGGTTTTGCTGAGCAAACTCAACAAACCCATGACGCCATTAAAGGGGGTGCGTAACTCATGGCTCATATTGGCCAAGAACAAACTTTTGCCCACATTGGCCCGGTCCGCAGCCTGACGCGCTCGGGCCAACTCCTCATTGAGCAGTTTGAGAGCCGATTCTTCCCGCTGCTGCACCCGACTGCGCCAAACCAAACCCCAGCCCACCAGCACCAAGAGCAACAATTGACCGCCTGTCAACCACAAAATTTGCAAATTTTGTTCGAGTAAACCAAGGGTTTGGCTCTCCAGTAGTTTGGCACCCAATAAGTCTGCACTGTTTCCTAGGGCCTGTGATTCTGCTGAAAAGGCTTGCATCTCAAGCAGCAAAAGCCGCAAGCGCGCCCGGTCCGGCGGGCTTACCGATAAGGCGCGCTCTGCGCTGCGCGCAAAGGCCACGACCTTATCGACCGACTGCGCAACCTGTGCGTTTTGCAGCAACAGGGCCGAGCCGGGTGACTCACGCAGGGTTTCAACCTT
>CAMCJY010000119.1 GCA_945875225.1 Comamonas sp. lk
TCGCGCACGATGGCGCCGGTGCCGCCCATGGCCGAGTGCACGCCCCAGCGCCGCTCCAGCGCATGGATGAGTGCATACACGCAAGTGACTGAATACGGATTGCCACCGATGAGTAAGGGATGAAAGCTCATGACGATGCGCAGCTTGGGGTGCTTGATGTGCTGGGCCACCAGGCTGTAGATGGAGCGCCATGCCTGCATGCGCGCCAGGTTGGGCATGGCTTTGACCACATCGCCAAGGGTTTCAAATGGAACCAATCCCAGCTCTTGAAAGCCGAGTTGGAAGCATCGCTCCGAGGCTTGCATCAGGTTTTTAAAGCCTTGCACGTCTTCGGGGCTCATACGGCCGATTTGGTCCAGCATGGACTCGTCGTCGTTGCTGTAGTCAAAGTGCGTGCTGTCGTCAAAGCGGATACGGTAGAAAGGGGCCATCAGGCGCAAATCCACATGGTCTTGCATGCGCTTGCCGCACAGAGTAAACAACTCCTCGATCAGGTGGGGCAAGGTGATGATGGTGGGACCAGCGTCAAAGGTAAAGCCGTCTTGCTTGTGCACATAAGCGCGGCCGCCGGGGGCGTCCAGCTTTTCCAGCATCTGTACGCGATAGCCTTTGACCGACAAGCGTATGGCAGCGGCCAAGCCGCCAAAGCCAGTGCCTATGACGATGGCCGTGGGGGCTTTGCCTGCGCTGCTCAAGACGGGGCCGTGCGTGCCGCCACCGGCATCGCCACCGCCGTCGCTAATGCCGTCAATGGATTTGGAATAGTTTGTCATGCTTATCCAAGGTGGGTGCCAGCACAGGTGCGGTGTGGGCTTCAAATGCGTCGGTGGCAACACCACCTTTTTTCTTGCGTAAGGCCCACCGCCACAAAGCCGTGGTGTCCAGTGGGAGCACCAGCATGAGGTGCTCCAAAATCGCCAAGGCCAGCAGGGTGCCGACCAATACCGCGCCCACCGCTTGCGCCTCGCTGGTCAGCGGGCTGGACGCATACACCACCAGCCACCACAAGCAGACGCTGGCCAAGGCCACAGCAAAAGGGAAGAAGGCATTGAAACGGCGGCGGCGGAAGAAGCTCTCCAGATAGGCCAGATGCGCGGGCAGGAATTCTTCGCTCAAATTACGCACGCCGAAAAACAAATTGAGCTTGGCACTGGTGCGCATGATCCACAGCACCAGATAGGTGCCGGTGCCGACCTGGTTGGGCGCATCCCAGGTAATAGCCACGATGGCGCAACCGACCAGCAAAATCGCCAGCTCGTGCCACAGCACCGCGCGTAACGATTGCACAAAACGCTGCCAACCGATAGCACCTTCTGGCAACGCAGTGGTGCGCGGCCCGGTGATCCAACCGGTTAGAAAACTCAGCTCATTCCAACCCCAGGCCAAGAGCGCGCAGGTAAATGCGCAGTAAGCGCCGGCCACACCAGTTTGCTGCGCGGTATGGGCCAGACCCACCAGCGACGCGACGCCCAGCAACGACGACAAAGCCAAACTGAGCACCACCGCAGTGCGCGACATACGGTTGAGCAGGATGACGATGCCGGTGCTAAACCACCAGATGAATATCGCAAACCCTAGCGCGACAGAGGCATCGTTCATCCGCAGCTTTCTTAGTGCCGAGCTGCAGGCCCTACCAGGCCGGAACCATACGCACCTGCGCGGGCAGGCTGTGGTGTTGGACCGGCATAAAGTACAGACGCACAAAGGTGGCTGCGCCCGAAACCGCCCAGCGCGCGCGTTGCAAAGCGCCGATCAATCCGCCACGTGCTTTGGCTTTATCCATCTGGGTTTGTACATGGAACAAATGGGCAAGGCCTTCGCGGAAAGCCGCGTTGTCGATGTCCAAGCTGACGGGAAAGACCTGGCGCGTGATCTCGTTGGTGATTCGAAACACTTCGTAATCGTAGGTGGTGGACTCCAGGCCCATTTCGTGGTGCAGCATAGGGCGGCTGTGGTCGCGCACATACATAGTGGCATAGACCGCCAGCAGGAAAAAGCGGATCCAATACACATTGCCGCCGCGCAGCAAATGCGGGTTGGCGCGCATGATGAGCGCAAACGACTCGCCATGGCGGAACTCGTCATTGCACCAGCGCTCGAACCAATGAAAGATGGGATGAAAACGCTTGTCCGGGTTTCTTTCAAGTTGCCGGTAAATAGTGATGTAGCGGGCGTAGCCGATCTTTTCGGAGAGGTATGTCGCGTAAAAAATGTATTTGGGCTTGAAGTAGGTATAGGCCTTGGTGCGCTTTAAATCGCCCAGGTCGATGCCCAGTCCGAAGTCTTTGAGCGACTGGTTGATAAAGCTGGCGTGGCGCGATTCGTCGCGGGCCATATAGCGCATTAACTGCTTGATGTCCGGGTTTTCGACGTTTTTGAAAATCTCGTTGTACAAAATGCAACCAGAAAATTCGGAGGTCAAAGAAGAGATTAGAAACTCTAAAAACTCCTGGCGCATCTCCGGGCTGACTTGCGAAAAGCGCTCGGCTACTTCTTTGGCAAATTCGGGGGTGCGTTGAAAATGGTCGTGGTTATTGTCGCCCTCGTACTCGGCCATCATCGTGTCCCATTCGGTGCGCATGGAGGACACGTCGAGGCGGTCCATAGCGGCAAAGTCCGTGGTGTAAAAGCGCGGGCTGAGCATGGTGCTCTCCACGGCTTTTTGTGAGGCTTTTTCTGCCGAATCAATGGACGGGGTCGCTTGCATGAAAGTGCTCCAAGTCAGAGTTATATTTATTCAGGCTGCATCGCCAAAAAGCGGGCGAATTCAGCGGTGTTGGTCGGCCCAAATGATTCTAGATCGACCCGTTGGCCGGTACTGGGGTCCATCAAAGTGACCCGGCCATCGACCCGGGCTATCAGGTCAAAGGGCTTGTCAGAACCAATGCCGCGCGAATAGCGTTCGCGTGTCAGGGCGCGCAGCGCGCCGCGCACAAATCCTTGCTCGCCGTGCAGCACGGTCAGCTTTTCGCCGGTGAGGCCATCGGCTACCAGCACGCCACCGTCTTTCTGGTCTTGAAACAGCAAGGAGCGCTGCACGGTGGGCGCAGAAGCAAGCTGGTCAGGCCCGTTACCGGTGATACGAATTAGGCCGACAGAAATCAGAGAAAAAGCAATGATGCCGCCGGCGCAATACAGCACCCACTTGGGGAAGGTATCCGATGTTGGGTTAACAGGCTTGGCGGCCATGGTGTAGCTGCTCATGTGGCGCTTACTTGCAAGTCGGGCGAAGCATGGCGGCTTGCGCTTTCATGCACGACCGGGTTGGCCTGCATACCGGTGGCTTGCGACCAGGCATCGCGCACATGGGCTGCCACGGTTTGCACATCGGCGATGGCGCGCAAGGTGGGCTCGGGCTTGTTGATGCGCCACGGACGCACGCTGGGCCATAAGTGCACCCAGGCGATACGGTCATCGCCTTGCAGCGCCAGGCTGATGTCGCCAAAGCCGCCGTTCAGACTGCGCACATCAGCGGCTGCAATGCGCTTTAGGGGCAGATTGAAGGTCACCGTCAGCACAATGCCCAAGCGCATGACAATGCGCTTATTCGTGATCGTATAGACGGTGGTGCGCGCCGTCATCCAGGCGAGCGTCCAGACGCAGAGCAGGCCCGCGAGCGACAGCGGAACAATCCACTTGACCGACAGCAGCAGCGCCATAGCACCAGCACTCGACTCCAGGGCCGGCCATGCACAGGCCAGCACCAGCAGACCGAAGTAAAACACCAACTTGCGGGTATGAAAGGCCGATGCCGCCAGGGCACGTACGTCAGGCGAACCTTGCCACACGATGTGCTCATCGGACGGCAAACGCTCGGGCAGTCCGTACTGCGGTTCAAATTCGTATTCGTGGCCGAGGTTTTCTATGGGCATGGTCTTTCCTTCACATTCTGAACATCAAGCGCAGGGCGCTCAGATCAGGGGTTCGCTGCGTTTGGGATCGGCATACAAGGTGCCGCCACCGTAGTAGGCGCTGATTTTTTCCTCTTCTAGTTTGGTGATCTGGTCGGGGTTGCGCAACGCCGGCACTGCCGCGAAATGGCGGGCATAAATGGCATGTACTTCCACCTGGTTACGGCGCACCAGCGAAAACGGTATCGGCAGCAAGACCGTGCGACCATCAGCGATTTCCACTTCCAAGTAGCGGAACATCATTTCGGCAGCGTCGATCCAGATGTCTTTAACGGTGCCGCCTTGTTTGCCGTCGCCGCCCATGACAGGCAGGCCGCGCGGGTCCACGTCTTGCGGCGCAACGGTGTAGTCGCTAGCGACACGCAGGGGCTGCAGCAAGGGCTTGCCGTCTAGGCTGCGCTCTGGCACGTCTTCACGCATAGACCAGGCACCGGGGCCTACGCCCGATGTCATGGCGTCGCCAGTGGGCTCGATGGGTGATCCCGAACCCATGCCGGTAGAGACGCCGCGCACAGGCGGCTCTTTTCGGCTCAGGTCGGGCACGGTAACGCTATGACCACCCGCGAGCAAAAAGGTCTTGGGTTCCGGAATGGGAAAGCCCTTGATGACGGCTCGCCCGCTACTACTGGACTCCATGGGGTAGCCCTCGCGGTGGCCTTCTTGCACGAGGTAATAAATAAGGCCTGCGAAAAAGACCCAAAACACATAAAGCAGTATTTGGGCTAGATCGACGTAGCCTGTGATGTTTCCGACAGTTTGCATGGCGACTTCTCCTTCGATGACGACTAGGTACGTAACTCGGCCAGGCCGAGGGTGGGTGGGACTACGGGCGAAAAAACCGTGCTGCGTTTGACCAAGGGGCCAATCGCAATCAAGGTAATGAAAAGAAACAGCATTTCGACGTGATAGACCATGCTGTAACCGACGGAGGGGTCGGTCATGCCTGGGCCCCACAGGCCTTGGGTGGTGACGCTGCTGATCACATCACGCAGGGCACCGCCGAAGAACATGGCGATACCAGCGGCTGCAGACTGCACCGCCCCCCAGGCGCCCAGCGCCAGGCCGACAAACTGACCTTCCATGCGCATGGCGGTAAACAAGGTACCGACAGCGAACAGGCCGCCGCCAAAACCGATACCCAATGCGCCTAAACGGAACAACCAGCCAGCATCCAGAGGTGCCGAAAAAATCACTGCTGAGAAAGCAGGCAAGCCGGCCAAAGCGCCGTAAGCGGCAAGCCGCATCGGGTCAGCGCCTTTGGCAAGATGCCGTCCAGAGACATAAAAGCCCAGCAAGCCACCAGCAGCGAGCATCGCCGTCAGCGCACTGGTGGCACCCACGCTGAGCTTGAGAATTTCTCCGCCATAGGGCTCCAAAATAATGTCCTGCATATTGAAAGCCACGGTGCCAAAAGCAGTGGCCCACAAAAATCGGCGCGCTTGGGGCAAGGCGATGAACTGCGCCCATACTTCTTTGAACTTGGGCTGCACCTGGTTTTTAAGAGCGGCCGCGCGCTGCGGGTTACGCGGCTCTTGCTTCCAAAGCGCAATCGCGTTGAGGACAAGCACCACCACCGCACTGCCCTGCACTACTTGCACCAGTTTCTCCGGGGTGAAATCGGACAGCAGCACGCTAAAGATCAAACTACCACTTACCGCACCGACCAGCAGCATGGTGTAGAGCAGCGCCACTACGCGCGGGCGGGTCTCTTCGCTGGCTTGGTCGGTGGCCAGGGCCAGGCCGGCGGTTTGCGAGGTTTGCAAGCCAGCGCCCACCAGTAAAAACGCTATGCCCGCCGCAGCCTGGCCGACAAAATCAGGCACTTGCACCTGGCCGCGCCCGGACAAGACCAGCAGCGCAAACGGCATCACCGCAAGGCCTATAAACTGTATCAGCGTACCGCCCCACATATAGGGCACACGCTTCCAACCAAAGGCGGATACATGCACGTCCGACTGGTAGCCGGTGACGGCGCGAAACGGTGCCACTACCAACGGCAAAGCCAACATCAAAGACACCAGCCAGGCCGGTACGCCCAGCTCGACAATCATCACGCGGTTGAGCGTGCCGATCATCAAGGCGGTGGTCATGCCCATAGTGAATTTAAATAGCGTCAGGCGCAGCAGACGCGGCAGCGGCAAGCCGGCGCTAGAGACGTCTGCAAATGGCAGCCAGCTGGCCGGCATTTGCTTGGCGTACTTGGCAAAGGTGTTAGCTCTCATGACCGCAACCACTCCATCGCCTGGGACTTGTAAAAGCCGCTGGATACGCGCTGCGTGCGGGCGCATGCCCAGCCATCCAAGGCGCCATGCGCCTTCATCAAACGGGCAATACGCTCTTGGGCCATGGGCTCCAGCCAAGGGGCACGGTCACCGCGCGGAAACAAGCGACCTAGCGAAATCATGGCGGCCAAAAGCGGTGTCCGTGGCGCAAAGGTAAAGACGATAGAGCCACTGGTGCGGTCGGCCAATTGGGCCAATGCGTGCACCGCGTCATCGGTTTGGTAATGGATGATGGAGTCCATAGCCACCACATGGTCGAAGTGAC
>CAMCJY010000120.1 GCA_945875225.1 Comamonas sp. lk
CGTGGCCACCGGCGGCGAAATCATGGCCGCGCAGGAGGACGGTTTTAGCGCGCTGAAGTTTTTCCCCGCCCTGCAAGCCGGTGGCAGCGCCATGCTCAAGGCCTGGAGCGGGCCATTTTTTGACGCGAAGTTTTGTCCCACTGGAGGCATCAGCCTGCAAAACGCCCCCGAATTTCTGGCCCTATCCAATGTGCTCTGCGTAGGCGGCTCCTGGTTGGTGCCCGCCGACGCCTTGGTACAGGGCGACTGGGCGCGCATCACGACGCTGGCACGCCAGGCGGTTGCGCTCAGGGTTTAGCAGTTTGCCTGCCAGTGGGCGGTGGGGTTTCTGGCCCCACTGCCTTGGGTTGACCAAAGGACGCCATCATGATTTTGCCGATGTGAGCGCTTGGATGGCGCCGGCTTTGGCTGGTTTGGCATACCCTCAGCCTTTGCGCATGGTGCAGTGCACTAGGTTCAATCTAGATAGATAGCTAGATAATATTTTTTTCGCCTACAATGCGCTACCTACCATCGCTCCGGAGTCATCCCCTTGCAAGTTCAATTGGCCGAAATCAAAAACAAAATGTCCGAATATGTCCGGGCCGTTCAGAACGGAAGCACCTTTGAAATCACGGTGCGTGGCGTACCCGTGGCCATGCTGATGCCCATCGCCAAGCCTGCCAGCAAATCCGGCTTTCACGCCCGTGTGTTGGCTCTCACGGCTACACCCGGTGCGCCAAAGTTAGACGTCATGGCGGCGTTGCAAGAGGGTCGCAAGTGAAGCTCGTTGTGGATAACTCCGTGGCGTTGCGATGGTTGTTTACAGACGGCTCAGAGGCGGATCGACACTATGCCAGCGAGGTGGCGGCCATGGTTGAAACCTCAGAGGTTCATGTGCCTGCCCTGTTTGTCACCGAGGCCGCCCATGTCATTTCGCGTGCATTGAAAGTGGGGGTGATCACCCCACAAGAATGTGAATCCCGGTTTGATCTGCTCAATGCCATGCAAGCAAGCATTGATCCAATGGAATCCATGCAATCAGCCATGCCGCTGGCCATCCAAGCATTTGATGAGGGGCTTTTAGCCTACGATGCCACCTATTTGCTCTTGGCCAAAAAACTGGGTTGCCCGCTTGCCACGCTTGACAAGGACTTACGTCGGGCGGCAAAAAACTGTGGCGTTCCGATTGCCGGGGATCTTGCGCATTAAGCCGATAGACAAGTAATACCCAGCGCGCTTTACCAGCGCAATAGCCTTCAGCCTGTAACCTATCTTGTTACAGCACCCGAGCCAGGCGCAGCCCGTCCAACACCGCCGCATGCGTATTGCGCGCCGCCACCGCGTCGCCGATGCGAAAGAGCTGAAACGCACCGGCCGGGTTGGGCCGCAAGGCTTGTGCTTGCAGCGCCGTTAGCGCCGCATAGTCCGCCGCGCCCAGGTTGCTTGAGTGGGGTTTGAGCGCAAAGTACAAATCGTCCAGCGGCAGCGTGCCGTGGTTGACGATCACCTGGTCAACGATACGTTCTTTGTGCACGCCGCCGTAGTCGCTGCCCACCACGGCTCTGAGGCCCTCAGCGCAACGCTCCACCGATAGCAGCCGGAAAGTCACGGTAAAGGTAACGTCCAGTTTTTGCAGGCTGCGCATATAGGGCACCAGGTTCATGGCCATCACCTCGGGCGCGAAGCTGCGGTCCGGTGTCATGATTTCCAGCCGCGCGCCACTCTTGGCGATCACTTCAGCCGCTTGCAGCGCAGGGTGGTCACCGGCGTCGTCAAACAGCAGCACGTTCTTGCCCGGCGCTACTTCACCGCTCAGAATGTCCCAGGTGGAGGCCACGAATTCGTTTCCGCTTTGCAGCACCTCGGTATGCGGCATGCCGCCAGTGGCGATGATGACTACGTCCGGGTTTTCGGCCAACACCGTAGCCTCTTCGGCCAGGGTGTTGAAACGAAAAGTCACGCCGCGTTCTTCGCAGCGCGCCATGCGCCAGTCGATGATGCTTAGCATCTCGCGCCGGCGCGGGCTCACCGCTGTGAGGCGTATTTGCCCGCCGGGCTTGGGTGCGGCTTCTAGTACTGTTACCGTATGTCCGCGCTCGGCACTGACGCGCGCAGCCTCCAGGCCCGCAGGCCCGGCGCCGACGATCAGCACTTTACGCTTGGATGATGCGGGTTCAATCGCGTGCGGCAGCGTTAGTTCACGCCCGGTGGACGGGTTATGAATGCAATAGGCTTCGCCCCCGGCATAAATGCGGTCCAGGCAGAAGTTGCCGCCTACGCAGGGGCGTATGGTGTCTTCGCGGCCTCCCATGATTTTGCGCATGATGTGCGGGTCTGCCATGTGTGCCCGCGTCATGCCCACCATGTCCAACTTGCCGCTGGCAATCGCGTGGCGCGCCGTGTTCACGTCTTGAATCTTGGCGGCGTGGAATATGGGCACGTTCACGTGCTCGCGCAAGCTGGCGGCAAAGTCCAGGTGCGGCGCGCTGGCCATGCCTTGCACCGGTATCACATCAGTGAGGCCCGCATCGGTATCGATATGGCCACGAATGATGTTCAAAAAATCTACCATGCCGGAGTTGGCCAGGTAGCGCGCAATACCTATGCCATCTTGCGCACTGATGCCGCCGGGCCGCACTTCGTCGGCCACGCCGCGCACGCCCAATATGAATTCCGGCCCCACGCGCTTGCGGATGGCGCGCACCACTTCCATGGCAAAGCGCACGCGGTTTTCTAAAACGCCGCCAAAAGGCGCGTCTAGTGTGTTGGTCGAGGGCGACCAGAACTGGTCGATCAAATGCCCATAGGCCTCTAGCTCCAGGCCATCGACCCCGGCGGCGTGCATGCGTTCGGCTGCGTCGGCATAGTCGCGGATGATGCGGTCGATGTCCCAGTCTTCCATCTTTTTGGGAAAGGCGCGGTGCGAGGCCTCGCGCGCGTGCGAGGGCGACACCACCGGCAGCCAGTCGGCCTTGGACCAGCTGGTGCGCCGGCCCAGGTGGGTGATCTGGATCATCACCGCCGCCCCGTGTTCGTGGCAGGCGTCGGTCAAGTCGCGCATCCAGGGCACGACTTCGTCTTTGTAGGCCAGGATGTTGTTAAACACTGGCGGGCTATCGCGTGAAACGGCTGCGGAGCCTGCAGTCATCGTCAGCGCAATACCCGCTTTGGCGCGCTCCTCATGGTAGGCGCGGTATTTGGCCTTGGGCATGCCGTCCTCGGGGTAGGCCGGCTCGTGCGAGGTAATCATCAGCCGGTTTTTCAGGCGCAGATGCTTGAGCTGAAAAGGCTGTAGCAAGGGGTCTTTGGAGGCGGTGCTGGTCATGGCATGTTCGCTTTGGAGAACGTTAAAGGATTAGTACCACTGGTCCGGCATAGACGCTTTGGTGCGGTCCATAAAGTCGCGCAGGGCTTCGTCCACCGCTGCGTCCATGGGTGGCGCCACGTATTCGGCCAGCGACTGCTTCCAGCGTTTGTTGGCACGCGTGGCCGCGTCGCTTTGCCCTGCTTCGGTCCAGGTTTCAAACGGCGTGTCATCCGAAATACTGGAGTCAAAAAATGCGGTGGTGTAGTTGGCCATGGTATGCGCGCTGCCCAGGTAATGACCGCCTGGCGTTACGCCCTGGAAAGCGCCCATGGCCAGAGAGTTTTCGTCTACCGTGACGCCGTTCACATAGCTGTGCAGCGCGCCGCAAAAGTCGGCATCCATCATGAACTTCTCATAGCTCATGGACAAGAGCCCGTCCAAAAATCCAGCCGCATGCAAGATGAAATTGGCGCCGCAATGGATAGCCGAGAGCATGGACATCACGCTCTCTTGCATGGCCTGGCCGTCGGGCAGTTTGGAGGTGGTAAAAGATCCGGCGCAGCGCAACGGCAAATTTAAGCGGCGTGCCAATTGGCCCACCACCATAGAGCCTATGGCCGGTTCGGGTGTGCCAAAAGTGGGCGAGCCAGAACGCAGCGACATGCTGGATAAAAAATTTCCGTAAATCACCGGCGCGCCGGGGCGCTCCAGCTGCGTGAGCGCACAGCCGACGATGGTCTCGGCATGCGCCTGCGCAATCGCACCGGCATTGGTCACCGGCCCCATAGCACCGCCCAAGATAAAGGGCACGATCACCGCCGCCTGGTTGGCACGCGCATAGGCGCGGGCCGATTTGGTCATGGTGCCATCCCAAAGCAAGGGTGAATTCACATTCACATTGCCCAGCACGACGCAGTTTTCATCGACAAACTTCTCGCCAAACAGGATGCGGCTCATGGCAATCGAATCTTCCGCGCGCTGCTCGGAGGTGATAGAGCCCATATAGGCTTTGTCCGAATAGCGCATGTGCGCATACACCATGTCCAGATGCCGCTTGTTTACGGGTACATCGGTGGGCTCGCAGACGGTGCCGCCGCTGTGGTGCAGCCAGGGGCTGCTGTAGGCCAGCTTGATAAAGTTTTGAAAGTCTTCGATGGTGCCGTAGCGGCGCCCCCGGTCCAGGTCCATCACAAAGGGCGAGCCATAGGCTGGCGAGAACACAATGTTTTTCCCGCCAATGGGCACGCTGTGCGCCGGGTTGCGCGCATGCTGGGTGAACTGGGCCGGCGCGGTTTTGAGTACCTCTTGCAAATGCCCCGGCTCAAAGCGCACGCGCATGCCATCGACCTTGGCGCCCGATTTTTTGAACAACGCCAGCGCTTCATCGTCATCGCGGATGTCCAGGCCGATCTCGGCCAGGATGCGGTCGGCCGTCGCTTCGATCTGCAGCAGGCTTTCCTCGCCCAACACTTCGTAGGTGGGGATGACGCGTTTGATATAGGCTGGGCCCGTAGGCCGGGCGTTAGGGTCGCGTCGTTCCCGTCCACCACTGCGGCGGTTGGCGCGGGCGGGTGGGGTTGCGATGGTGCCGGGCCGGTCTTGGGTATCAGATTCACTCATGCCATTGATCTCCAGATATGCTGATTTTCGAGCAAGATGTTGCCGATAATAGAAAGAAAATCCAGTTTTGTGACCCGACCGGCCATTCATCCAATCCATTCATTTAATCGATGCAAAAGCGCTTTGACCAGCCCGCCATGGGTAACCTGATCACCTTCGAGGCGGCAGCCCGGACCGGCAGCTTCACCAAGGCGGCGCAGGAGCTTGCGGTCGGGCAACCCGCAGTGAGCCACGCGATTCGCCTGCTGGAGGAGGACTTGGGCGTGGTGCTGTTTGCCCGCCGTCATAAGGGTGTGGAATTGACCGAGGCCGGTCGCTACTTGCTTGAACAGGTGGCCTTGGGCTTGACCCTGATGGACCAGGCTTTGCGTGAAGTGCGCGCCATGACGCTGGGGCACCAAGTCACATTGGCTGTTTCCACTGCTACCGCCACTTGGTGGCTGATGCCACGGATTGCCCGCTTTAAGCAGCAGCATCCGGGTATTGAATTGCGTTGCATTACCACCGATATCGACCTGGACTTGGAGCGCGAGCGCATTGACCTGGCCATCACGCTGGGCAGTGGCGAGTTTGCGCACCATGCGCGTTGGCGCTTTGTGGACGAAGAGGTGTTTGCAGTGTGCAGCCCGGCTTTCTTGGCTTTGCATCCCCAGTTGCAAACGCCTCAGGATGTGGCCAACAGCACATTGCTGCATTTGGAAGAGCGCTACCGCCCGCGCCTGGATTGGTCTTTGTGGCTTGCGCGTTTTGGCGTCAGCGCAGCACGTGCCGCTAAAGCGCTGACCTTCAATGACTATTCAATAGTGTTACAAGCGGCTTTGGAGGGTCAGGGCTTAGCTCTGGGCTGGCGCCACATCGTGGAGCCTTTGATCGCGCAGGGACGCTTGGTGCGTCCTATCGCGCAGACCGTGACCACCGACCAGCCGATGTACATCGTGGCCTCCCGCGCCGGACGGGCGCGCCACGACGTCATGGCCCTAAAGGACTGGCTGGTGCACGAGGCGGGCCATGCGGCGGTCGATCCGTCACGCTAATGTCTGCGCAGAAAGCGCTTACTTAGCGCCGACCACCACCCAAAATGCTTCCCAGCACCCCACGGATGATTTGCCGACCCACTTCGCGGCCAATCGAACTGGCGGCGCTTTTCATGAGTTGCTCGCCGACACTGGCGCGGCTGCGCCCGCGTCCGCCGCCCATGAGGTCGCCCAGCCCGTCCAGCAGGCCGCGCTCGGGCGGTGCTTCAGGTGCGTTGGGGGCAGGCGCCGCCGCGCGGGCCTCTTTGTCGGCTTGGGCTTGCGTGGCAGCCTGGCCCTTGAGTTCTTCAAAGGCAGAGGCACGGTCTATGGTTTTTTCATAGACGCCGGCAACAATGGACTGGGCTTGCAAATCGGCGCGCTGCTCCGGGCTGACAGGCCCGATTTGGCTGGCCGGGGGCAGCACATAGGCGCGTTCGGTGGGGCAGGGGCGCCCCTTTTCGTCCAGCAGGCTGACCAGGGCTTCGCCAACGGCCAGTTCGGTTATGGCGGCCGCCACGTCCAGCCCCGGATT
>CAMCJY010000121.1 GCA_945875225.1 Comamonas sp. lk
CCTTGGACACGCAAAAAATCACATTCAGGTAGTCGTCCTTATGGTACTTGGAGCCCTTGAAGGTACGTCCAATGCCGGCAAACACCGCCTTCACCACGTCCGGACTGTTGCCAAGCATCATTCCTCCAATGGCTGAGCCCAAAATACACCAGCCTTCGATGGGAGCAGCGTGCGCGAAGGTACCGAGTTGCCCTCCGCCAACTAAAAAGCTGCCGAACACGCAAATGTTCAAGAAGACAATCCCAAAGATTGCAAACATATTCGTTCCCAAAAGGACGGATTGTGACCAAACCAATTAACCACAAACCTGTAAAGGCCACACAAAGGTGGCCCGCAAATAAACCTGTCAGGCGCCCGACCCTGTCGGTCCGCCTACACCCCAGTTCAATGCAACTGGGCTTGCTGAGGCAATAAAGTGGGCAATTGCGCCCAAGCTGACCGGATTTCCGACATCAGGTGCTGAACTTCCTTCAATGCTTCCATATCATTGTGCGCATTGGCGAAAATCAGACGCCTGGTGACGTAGTTATACAAATCATTCAAGTTTTGTGCCAACTCGCCGCCACGGGTGAAGTCCAAGGCGCCTTGGAGACCGACCACGATGCGGCTGGCACGGGCAATGGCCTTGCCTTTTTCCTGGATCTTGCCGTGGGTCAGGTGGCCTTGCGCTTGCGACACGCTGTCCACCAAGCCGTCAAACAGCATCTGGATAAGGGCCACGTTATTGGCCACAGAAGCCTGGGAAGCCAGGTTGTCGGAGCCGTAAGACTCCATCGCTTTAAAGTGAACTCGCATAACTGAATCTCCTACTGGGTTGCTGTACACAGTAGACATCGACGAGCTACGCAAAAACTTGAGGCTTGGGGGCTCATCCACCATGAAATTAGCCCTTCGACTTAGCCTTGGCCGGGGATTTGGCCTGTTCCTCGATCCCCAGGGACAGCCGCAGCTTCTTGACAATTGCGGTTAGCAATTGGCTGACGCGCGACTCGGTCACACCTAAAACATCGCCAATTTCCTTTAAATTGAGCTCTTCCACATAGTAGAGAGACATCAAGAGCTGGTCGCGCTCAGGCAGTTCGGCTATGGCCTCGGTGACAGCGCGCATGAAATCTTCATGCTCTACGATGACATCAGGCTGGCGCGAGCGCTCGTCGGCGATGCCCAGCACTTCGTCATTAATCACTTCCATGGAAAGCGTCTCAAAGCGCTTGGCATTGCCGCGCTTTTTCTGAAACTCCTCCAGATCGTCGCCCATGTGCTCGGCCAATTCACTTTGCGTTGGCTTGCGACCCAGCTCGCTGGCCAGGAAATTGATCGCCTCGTTCTCGGACTTGTTGAAGGCCACCGCCGAGCGCGGCAAATAAGACAACTGGCGCACCTCGTCCAAGATGGCGCCCCGTACCCGGCTCAGGGCAAAGCTTTCAAACTCGATACCCTTGGTCGGGTCAAAGGCGCGTGCAGCCTCCAAAAGGCCAATCATGCCGACCTGCATCAGCTCATCGAGCTCCATAAACGGGGGGAGACGCACCTTCAGGTGCAAAGCCACCCGTTTGACCATGCCCAAATGGGCCATAACCAGTGCTTCGCTGGCATCATGGACCTCATCGTAAAGCTTGGTGGCGATGGCCATAGTGATTAGTCCTGGTGCCGCACCAGGCGCTCGACAAAAAATTGCATACCGCCGGAGAAATTAGCAATCGGGGGCATTTGGGTGATGGACTTGGCAAGGCGCTTGAAATCGCGCGCGCTGTTGCTGCGCGGGGCAAATTCAAGTACTGGCTCGTATTTTTTGTGTGCCGCCAGTATGGCATCGTCATTTTCAACCGAACCCAAATAGCGGGTGGTGAAATTGAGGAACTGGGCGCACACCTGGTTGATACGGCGGTACAGGTTCTGCCCGTCGGCCTGGCTGTTGACCGCGTTAGGCACGATGTAGATTTCGTTCAGGTCGTAATCCTGGATCAAGACTTTGATGGTTCCGTAGGCGTCGGCAATCGAAGAGGGGTCGTCCCGCACCACGATATAACGGCGCTGACAGGCACCCATAAAGGTGAGGACGGTGGGCGAAATACCGGCGGCCATGTCCACAATCAGGTAGTCGATTTCATCTTCCAGCGCGCTAAAGGACTGCACAATGCGCGACGCCTGCACCCGGGTGAGCGAGGCCAACTCTTTCACGCCCGAGGCGCCTGGCACCAGCATGACACCGTGGCGCGAGGTGACAATAATTTCCTGCAAAGTCTTTTGCCCACTCATAAAGTGGCTCAAATTGAAGGGACAGACGCAGCCCAGCGCGATTTGGGCGTTGGCCAAACCCATATCGGCATCAAACAACATGACGCGGTGACCCATCATGCGCAGGGCAATCGCCACATTCACGGCCACGGTCGTTTTACCGACGCCGCCTTTGCCACTGGCGATGCCGATCACCTCGGTACGAGCAGTTTTAGTCATTCTTTTCTAGCGATATTCTCAATTGAAGGGCCCACGCATACCCCGGGGGCTTGCAGGCGAAAACAGGCGTGGCGACGGCGGCGGCAATTTCACCGAGAGGGGTTTAGAAACCTGGATCGGGGCAATGGCTGTAATCGGGCCAATGGTCTCGGGCGCCCGCGAAAGCTGGGCTAGGGCCATTTCTACCAACGAAGCTGCACTCAAATCCCGCCTCAAAGCCCCCAACTGGGCTCCATCGCTCGCTGCGGATAGCGGCAGAAAATTATCGCAGAGAAACTCCACCAGGGGCCAGGGCTGGACAGATTCATCCAATTTACTGACCATCAAGCTATTCCAGCGGATGCCCGCGCTGCGCAAAGCGCGGCGCAAGGTAGCACTGGAGGCATCCGCCGCCACCAGGGCGTGGGTGGAGCAGGTCGGGCATACCGCCTGAATTTCCATAACCCGTTCGGCCATGTGGGTACCGCAGGTGTCTATCAGCACCAGGCTGCGACCGCCCAACTGGGCCAGCAGCGCGCTCAGGGCGGCGCCGCTGTCGGCGCGGAAACACTCAATACCTGCTTGGTTGGCCAGGGCCTGGGTCTGGGCCCAGGCGCCCACGCGCTGGTCGCGGTAGCTGATGACGGCGATTTTAGACGCCGCCTGCTGGGCAGCGGCCTCGCGCGCCAGGCGCAGCACCATCGTGGTTTTGCCCGCGCCTGAGGGGCCGGCAATCACATGAATACCCGCCTGAGGCAGTTCCATACTGGGGCGGTGCGAGACCTGCTCCAGTTGGTTACGCACTGCCGTCAAGGCTTCGTGCTCGCTGCGCATATCTTTCACGGTATCCAAAAGCAAAGTGCGCAGACCGCCGGACATGCCGGCGCGGGTAAAGGAAGCCATCAGCTCCTCCACTTCGGGGGACATGTGCTGCCCGTGGCTCCAGGCCGGTGCCTGCTGGGTCAGTTGGAACTCACGACGCAAAGCAGAAAGCTCCTCGCGGATCAAATCCATCATTTCTCGGCTGGCGAAGTCCTCGCTCTGTGGGACTTTGCGTTGCACCAGCGGCAAAGACTGGGCCGGCGCGGGTGTTTTGGCTACGCTGGCCTGGCCTCTGGGCTGGGTCTGTGCCTGCGCGAAATGGCGCTTGAAATCGGCACCGGCTTCGCTGGGCTTGGCAGCCATAACCGGCTCGGGGTTTTCTTCGATATCGATAGCTACCACCAATTCGGTTTGTCCGCCGACCATGTGGTTGGATATCACCAGCACGTTGCGCCCGTACAAGGCCATCGCCTTTTCGGTGGCACTTTTGGTGTCGTGGGCCAGTATGCGTTTGAGTTCCATGGTACTTGTTCCGCAATAAATAAGAAGAGTGGGTCAGGGTAATGCCAAGGGATCAGGCCTACTGGCTGTCCGCACTGACGGTGTGAATGACCTGAATCGATTGGTCATCCGGGATTTCTGCATACGATAAAACCACCATTTCGCTCACGCGATGGCGCACGGCTTTGGCCAGCCAGGGGCGAATCGCTGGGGAGACGACCAGCACGGCGGCGTTGCCAAGCTCTTCGACTTCTTTGGAGCCCTGGCGCAAGGCGGCAAACAGGCGCTCGGCCAGGCCGGGTTCCATCACGACGTTTTGGTTTTGGCTCTGCTGTTGCAGCACGTTGTGCAGCACTTGCTCCAGGCCCGGATCCAGCGTCATGACCGAGAGCGTTTCTTTTTCATCGAGCAGGTTTTGCACAATCATGCGGCCCAGGCGGGGGCGCAGCAAGGCGGTGAGCTGCTCGGGCTCTTGCGTGCGACCGCTTACTTCGGACAGGGTTTCCACAATCGTGCGCATGTCGCGGATCGATACCGAGTCGTTGAGCAAACCTTGCAAGGTGCGGGTGAGCACGCCCAAAGACAGCTTGGAAGGCACAAGGTCTTCCACCAGCTTGGGCGACTTGGCTGTGAGCTTGTCAAGTAGCTGCTGCACTTCGTCGTGGCTGAGCAGATCGGCTGCGTTATCGCGCAATACTTTATTCAGATGGGTGGCCACGGCAGTAGCCGAATCGACCACGGTATAACCCAGGGCTCGGGCATGGTCACGCTGCGAAGGCTCAATCCACACCGCCTCCAAACCGAAGGCCGGTTCGGTGGTGGGCGTGCCCTCCAAATTGCCGTAAACCTGGCCGGGATTGATCGCCATTTCGCGACCGACTTTGACTTTGCCGCGCCCGCGCACCACGCCTTTGAGCACGATGTGGTAGCTGTCCGGGTCGATGCTCAAAGCATCGCGGATACGCACCGGCTGGATCAAAAAGCCCAGTTCGGCAGACAATTTTTTGCGCACACCTTTAACGCGTGTCATCAGCTGGCCGCCAGTCTCGGCATTGACCAGCGGTATCAGCCCGTAACCGATTTCCAGGCCTACCAGGTCCACCTGGTCCAGGTCTTCCCAATCGAGTTCCTTGGGTTGCTCGGCGGCGGCCACGGCGGCGGCCTCGGCCACTTTTTCGGGGGAGTCGGCGGCGGCCTCGCGGCGTAACAGTATCCAGCCCAGACCGGCAGTAGCCGCGGACAAAAAGATAAACACCAGGTGCGGCATGCCAGGCACCACACCGAGCACCGCCATGATGATGGAGGTGACAAACAAAGCGGTCGGATTGCCCAACTGGCTGGAGGCCTGCTCGGTCATGGACTCGGTAGTCGTCACCCGTGTCACCACAATAGCCGTTGCCAGCGACAGCAACAAGGCAGGCACTTGGGCGACCAGGCCGTCACCGATGGTGAGCAGGGAGTAAATACGCGCAGCATCGCCCATCGATAAGCCATGCTGGCCTACACCAATGGCAAAACCGCCCACCAGGTTGATGATCAAAATCAACAGCGCGGCAATCGCGTCACCGCTGACAAACTTGGAAGCGCCGTCCATAGAGCCGAAAAAGTCCGACTCTTGCGTGAGTTCGGCCCGCCGTGTACGAGCCGTGTCCTGATCGATCACGCCCGCATTCAGGTCTGCATCAATCGCCATTTGCTTACCGGGCATCGCGTCCAGGGTAAAGCGGGCATTGACCTCGGAGACGCGTCCGGCGCCCTTGGTCACCACAAAGAAATTCACGATCATCAAGATGATAAAAATGATGAAGCCCACGACGTAATTGCCACCGATGACAAACTCTCCGAAGGCAGCCACCACCTTGCCGGCCGCATCATGGCCCTCATGGCCGTTCACCAAAATCACCCGGGTCGAGGCCACATTGAGCGCCAGGCGCAGCATGGTGGCAAACAGCAGCACCGAGGGGAAGGAGGAAAATTCCAGCGGCTTGCGCACTTTGATTGCAATCATGATGATCAAGAGCGCAGACGCTATATTGAAAGTAAATAGCACGTCCAGCACCATGGGTGGCAAAGGAATGACCAACATCCCCATGATCAACAAAACCAAGCCCGGAATGCTCAGGTCATTGAAGTTGAACTTGGATAAATTTTGTCGGATTGTCGACAGGGACAGCGTGCTCATAGTCAGTATTTGATAGATATCGGCAGGTTGAAGTGGTGTGCAGGCTTGGGTTTTATCGGGTTGCAAGGGCTTGAAGCAATCTCTATGCCACTGACTTTGAGCCACGCATCGCGTCCTGCACCTGCGGCAAACCCTTACCCGTCACGTTTCTTGCGTTACACATGGCATTGCCACATCCAGTGGCGCGCTGAAGGATGGAAATTTCCATGGACGCACGAACCAATTTTTTGACCGCTCCGGCTACGGCCCAGAGGGGAAGCGATGTTTTAGCTGAGCCCTCAGGGGATGAGGCCAGCGCCTCGGGCGCGCAATTTGCCGGGGTGCTCAATGAGCAAATGCTCAAGCTCGAGCGGCAAGCCCTTGCCTCACCCGTCGGGGAATCGGTCGATTTACAGGTGTTGCGCCTGGGCAACAAGCTCAATGTCATCACCACCGACGCCCCTTTGCCT
>CAMCJY010000122.1 GCA_945875225.1 Comamonas sp. lk
CCGATGCAGGCACGCTAAGGACGAAACCTATAATTTGACCACAGTTCAACACTTTTTCTTTGCAGAGGCCGGCCTTGGGGCTGCTATTTATCCGCCATGAAACTTCAAGCAGACCAGGCCCGGGGCCCCAGTGTTACCGGCTACGGTCCGGGCTGGATCGCTATCAACGGAGACAAGGTGATGCACAGTATGCTGCTAAGCAGCATGGGGCACCGCCAAGCCTGGGGTTGCGATGGGTTTGAGCAAATGGGCGCTGCACATTTTGACTGTCTCGCGGACTGGGGCGCCGAACTGGTGCTTTTTGGCAGTGGCGAAAGGCTACGTTTCCCACAAGCACAGTGGCTAAGCGGTCTGTATGCGCGCCGAATCGGGGTCGAAACCATGGACACCCCAGCCGCTTGTAGAACCTTCAATTTTCTGGCGGCCGAGGGCCGCAAAGTCGTCGCAGCGTTGCTGGTTTAAGGCATGCGCCGCGGCGCGGGCAGCGGGGGCCTCGAAGTTTTCAGCGTAAAATAAGCGGTTGACGCCGTCGCGCACAAGTTCCATCTACAACGCAACGGCTTGCCTGACACATTCTGCACGCGAGACTCAATACCCTATGGCGATCGTTGTCAACAAACCCTTACCCGAATTCGAAGCCAATGCCACCGGTGGCGTTCGGGTAACCAATAATTCGCACGTGGGCAAGACCCTCGTGCTGTATTTCTACCCCAAAGACAATACGCCTGGCTGCACCACAGAAGCCATGCAGTTCCGTGACCACTATGCTGATTTCGTAAAGGCCGGCAGCCAGGTGTTTGGCGTCTCGCGCGACAACATGAAATCGCACGATGAATTCAAAGCGCGCCTGGAACTGCCGTTTGAACTGGTTGCCGATACCGAAGAGAAAATGTGCCACATGTTCGGTGTGGTCAAAAACAAGATCATGTATGGCAAAAAGGTCAAAGGCATCGAACGCAGTACCTTCCTGATCGGCCCCGATGGCTTGGTCAAGGAAGAATGGCGCGGTCTGAAAGTACCGGGCCACGTGGAAGAGGTATTACAGGCAGTTAAATCGCTCAACACCAAAGCCTGATCGCTTCATTGTTGGGCTTCCCCACTTCATTTTTCTGCCATAGGCCTCATGCATAATGGCACGATGCTTGCAAATTTCACCGTCTCCGACAGAGGCCGCCTCATACCAAGGCGGCCTTTTTTGTATCCCGCGGTGATTGCCAACTGATTTTTCACCATCCCGAGTTCTACGACATGCCATTGCCACCCGCGCCGACCAAGCCCGCTGACAAACTCTCTCCATCCGCATTCCCCAAATCTAGCCCGAAAGGCAAGGCGGCGAGCGCTAAACGCCCCGCTGCTGCTGGCCGTGAACCGGAGGCAAAAGCACCAGTGCGTATCGCGCGACTAGAGCAGCAAGTGGCTCCTCGCATCAGTGCGCAAATAATTCCGATTTCAGCTGCGCTGCCTGCAAGCAGCTATCCACAGGGGCGAGCGCCACAGCCGGAGTCCAGTGCCAGGCCCGAGCAGGCGCAGTCAGTGGCAATGGGTACCACGGGAAAAGCTGCTGTCCGCGGGGGGAAAAAAACACGGCGCACGGGTCCAGCGAAGTTATTTGTGCTGGATACGAATGTGCTTCTGCATGACCCAATGTGCTTGTTCCGCTTCGAGGAACACGATATTTTTCTGCCGATGATTGTGCTCGAAGAGTTGGACGGGCACAAAAAAGGACTAACCGAGGTTGCGCGCAATGCGCGGCAAACCAGCCGAACCCTAGATGCCTTAGCTGGTACGCCGGACGCTGACATCAGCAGCGGCTTCAAACTTGACAGCACCGGCCAGCGCGAGGCCAAGGGCAAACTTATGTTCCAAACCCTGGCACTGGACTACAGCTTGCCAGGCAGTCTGCCCCAGGGCAAAGCGGACAACCAGATTTTGGGCGTGGTGGACGCATTGCGCACCCAGTACGCGCCGCGCGAAGTGGTGCTGGTGTCCAAAGACATCAATATGCGGGTAAAGGCCCGCGCGCTTGGCCTGGCAACCGACGACTACCAAAATGATAAGACCTTGGAAGACGGCGATCTGCTGTATTCAGGCGCCATGGCCTTGCCCGGCGATTTTTGGGCTACCCACGGTCAAAAAATCGAAAGCTGGCAGCAAGGCCAGCACACTTTTTACAAAATCGACGGCCCTACCGTGCCGCAGATGCTGATCAACCAGTTCGTCTATTTCGAGTCGCCGGGTGAACCCAGTTTGTACGCCCGCGTGACCGAAATCCGTGGTAGCACCGCCGTCCTAAAGACTCTGCGTGATTTCAACCACATGAAAAATGCAGTATGGGGCGTGACCACGCGCAACCGTGAGCAAAATTTTGCGATGAATTTGCTCACCGATCCGGAAGTGGACTTTGTCACCCTGACAGGAACCGCAGGTACCGGCAAGACCTTGATGGCACTGGCCGCGGGACTCACCCAGGTGCTGGACGATAGGCGCTATACCGAGATCATTGTCACCCGCGCCACCGTCAGCGTAGGCGAGGACATCGGTTTTCTGCCGGGCACGGAAGAGGAAAAAATGGGGCCTTGGATGGGCGCGTTGGACGACAACCTGGAAGTGCTGGGAAAAACCGACAGCAGCGCCGGTGAATGGGGCCGTGCCGCCACCTCAGAGCTAATCCGCAGCCGCATCAAGATTAAGAGCATGAACTTCATGCGCGGGCGTACTTTCTTAAACAAGTACGTGATCATCGACGAGGCGCAAAACCTCACACCCAAGCAAATGAAGACCTTGATTACCCGCGCAGGGCCTGGCACCAAAATCGTCTGCATGGGCAACCTGGCGCAAATTGATACGCCTTACCTGACGGAAGGCTCTTCGGGCCTGACCTTCGCGGTGGACCGATTCAAAGGCTGGCCGCATGGTGGTCACATCACTTTGGCGCGCGGAGAGCGCTCGCGTCTGGCTGACTTCGCCAGCGATGTGCTGTAGGCCTGCCGCCTAAAAGTCTCCGCCTCCGCCATGCGCCAAGTTTTGAAACTTGGTGATATTGCGCAGGAAAGCCAGCTTGACGGTTCCCGTCGGGCCGTTACGCTGCTTGGCGATAATGATCTCGGCAACCCCGGGCTCTTTGCAAGCCTCTTTGGTGTAGTACTCGTCGCGGTAGATAAACATAATGATGTCTGCGTCCTGCTCGATCGCGCCGGACTCACGCAAATCACTCATCATGGGCCGTTTGTCGGGCCGCTGCTCCACACTGCGGTTGAGCTGTGACAAGGCCAGTACGGGGCATTTGAGTTCGCGCGCTAGCATCTTCAGACCCCGCGAAATCTCGCCCAGCTCGGTGGCGCGGTTTTCACCATCGCTGGTACCGTTCATAAGCTGCAAATAGTCCACCACAATTAGACCTAGCTGTCCGCAGGTGCGGGACAAGCGGCGCGCACTCGAGCGCAAATCGCCGGCGCTGAGGCCTGCGCTTTCGTCAATGTGCAAGGAGATCGTGCGCAGTTTTTCAATCGTCTCGGTCAGGCGCGGCCATTCTTCCTCGGTCAGTTTGCCGGTGCGTAAATGGCTTTGGTCGATACGGCCAATCGAGCCCACGATACGCACCGCCAATTGTGCGGCGCCCATCTCCATGGAAAAAACCGCTACCGGCAAACCTTCGATGAGCGCCACATGCTCGGCAATATTGATTGCCAAAGCCGTTTTCCCCATCGACGGGCGAGCGGCCAGCACCACCAAATCGCCCGCCTGCAAGCCGGCGGTCATCCGGTCAAGGTCGTAAAACCCCGTGGGCACGCCGGTGACATCATTGGGGTTATCGGCCATCTCCTGCACGCGGTCGAGCAGCTTGACCACCAAAGTTTCCATGCCCTGGAAGCCGTCGCTATTGCGCTTACCCTGCTCACCGATATTGAATATTTTTTGCTCGGCCTGGTCCACGATCTCAGACACCGCCCGCCCCTTGGTGTTAAAGGCACTGGTGGCGATATCGTCGCTGGCGGTCACCAGCTTGCGCAGGATCGAGCGATCACGCACGATTTCGGCATAGCGGCGGATATTGGCCGCGCTGGGAACATACTGCGCCAGCGAATTGAGATAGACCAAGCCTCCGATCTCGTCACCATGGCCTTGGCTTTGCAAATGCTCGTATACCGTAATGACATCGGCCGGCCGGCTGCTGTTGACCAGGGAACCGATCGCGGCAAATACCAGCTTGTGCTCGTAGCGGTAAAAGTCCCCCTCCTGCACCACATCGCTGACACGGTCCCAGGCATTGTTATCCAGTAGCAGGCCGCCCAGCACACTGGACTCGCCCTCCATTGAATGGGGCGGAATACGCAGTTGCGCCAGTTGCCTATCAGGCAACAAATCGTCCGGCTCTAAACCGTCTTCAGACATGCATGCATCCTTTTGATTGCCATCCTGCAGAGTGCCTGGCACCCTGTTCCAACGGGACGATATCCCATAAAAAAAGCCGCGAGGGCAAACCCAGGCGGCTTTTTGAGCCAGGTACCACAGGGCCCAGACCCTACAGCTTAACCCGAACCTCAGCAGTATCGATCAGGTCGATTCGCCGTAAACCGACACAGTGATATCGACCACCACGTCAGTGTGCAAAGACACGCTGACCTGGGTATCGCCCACCACCTTGATCGGACCATTAGGCATACGGATATTGGATTTAACGACCTCGTAGCCGCCTTTGACCAATTCTTGTGCAATGTCCGCATTGGTCACCGAGCCGAACAAGCGTCCATCGACGCCGGCTTTTTGGGTCAACTTGATGGAGCTTCCGCCAAGCTTTTCACCCAGCTTCTGGCTTGCAGCCAGTTTGGCAGCAGCGGCTTTTTCCAATTCAACGCGGCGCGCTTCGAATTCAGCTTTGGCTGAGTCAGTGGCACGACGTGCACGGCCCGAAGGGATTAAAAAATTGCGGGCATAGCCGTCTTTGACTTTGACGATTTCGCCCAGATTGCCCAGGTTAACGACCTTGTCGAGGAGAATAATTTGCATGATCGAACTCCTTAGATCTTGTGTTGGTCGCTGTACGGCAGCAGCGCCAGAAAGCGTGCGCGTTTGATAGCGGTATTGAGCTGACGCTGAAAAATAGCGCGGGTGCCGGTCAAACGGGCGGGAATAATTTTTCCGTTTTCAGCGATGAAATCGCGCAAGGTATCGATGTCCTTGTAGTCGATCTCTTCTACACCGGTGACGGTAAAGCGGCAAAAGCGCTTGCGCTTAAACAGAAGCGATTGGGTATTGCGCTTGGGACGCTTGTCTTTATTGAACTTCTTGAACGTGGCCATAAAGCCTCCTATAACAAATTTTGCGAAAAATCCTGAATCTGCAAAACAATCGATTTACCGGCCCGGGAGTTACTGAGGTAGCCTTGAAATTCCCAGCTACTTCCTACCGCCTGGCTTACCAGCCTTTCAGCCAGCGCGCCAAAGGCCATCGCCTTGAGCACCATCTTGACCTGCCGCTTGCCCTGCGCATCCTGCACTTCAGACTGATGCTCCAGCACCAGTTGCAGCGCCGGGATGCCGGCCGGTGTATACCGCAAGGTATGCACCTCGGCGATACAAGCGGTCAAAACAACTGCGTTGGCGGACACTCCTGACGTTGATTCGATGTTTAAAACGCGAATCAGGACTGGTATTCAGCCTGTTGGGTCTTACGGGCGTCTTCACGCTCCACGGTTTTCATCATCGAAGAGGGACCGGTATCGGCCTTCTTCTTGGATACGGTAAGGTGACGCAACACCGCGTCGTTGAACTTAAATGCGTGCTCAAGTTCAGCCATCACGGCCTGATCGGCTTCGATGTTCACGCACAGGTAATGCGCTTTCGCAAGCTTGTTGATCATGTAAACCATCTGACGACGGCCCCAGTCTTCAACCCGGTGCACTTTGCCACCGCCGGCGGTGATCATGCCCTTGTAACGTTCCAGCATGGCTGAAACTTGCTCGCTCTGATCCGGATGGATCATAAGAATGATTTCGTAATGACGCATGGATACTCCTTATGGATGGGCCCGCTAGGGGGTCCGGAAAAAGCTACCCCCGGCGTCTAATCGGGGTGCAGCAAGGCGAAAAGCCGACGATTATAGCCCGAAGCAATGGGCGGCTATCAGCAGATTGGCACGACAAGAGCCGGTAAGGCGCCGCGACTGCAGGGCTCAAGTCTTCAGAAACGAAAATCCGGCGCCGAATTTTCTTTATGCCCTGTCACCGCACTGATTACCAAGGTGGCCATAAATCCGGCAGGCACACCGAAAACGCCCGCCGAAACCGGCTGAATCCCCCACCAAAGCACGCCTGCAGGCCCAAGCCCGAGCGCCTCTCGGAAGGCGGGTA
>CAMCJY010000123.1 GCA_945875225.1 Comamonas sp. lk
CTCATGGGTGCGCCAGTAGTGGCCGGCCGCCGCCGCGCCGCTGCCAGGCTGCAATTTCACGCCGCAATCGAGCATGGCCATTTCGGCGCCATTGATAGCAGCCATCAAATGGATTTCATTCATATCGCCTAAATGGCCGATACGAAACAGCTTGCCCGCCACTTTGGACAGGCCGCCGCCCAGCGACAGGTTGTAGCGCTGGTAGGCACGGGCAATGACCTCAGTGCCCGCAATACCTTCGGGCAGCATCACCGCCGAAACGGTGTCGGAGTACCAGCGCTGCTCTTTGGCGCAAAGCTTGAGTTGCCAGCCCTGGGTGACCGCAGCGCGCACGCCTTCGGCCAGGTAATGGTGGCGGGCGATAACATTGTCCAGACCCTCTTCGTTGATCATCTTGAGCGACTCGATCAGCCCGTACATCAAGGTCAAAGCCGGCGTGTAGGGGAAGTAGCCGGTGGCATTGCTTTGGATCATGTCGGACAGATCAAAGTAAGCCCGCTTCAGCTTGGACGATGGGTACATCGCAAGCGCCTTGGGGCTGGCGCACAAAATGCCCAGGCCCGCAGGCAACATAAAGCCTTTTTGAGAACCGGAAACCGCCATGTCGATGCCCCAGTCATCGAAGCGGAACTCTAGGCAGCCTAAAGAAGAAACGCAGTCCACAAACAGCAGGGCAGGGTGTGCCGCTTCATCCAGGGCTTCGCGCACGCCGGAAATATCCGAGGCGACACCGGTGGCGGTTTCGTTGTGGCAGACCAACACCGCTTTGATCTGGTGCTGCGTATCGGCCTTGAGGATGTCTTGGTATTGCTGCAAAGGCACGCCGGTGCCCCACTCGCATTCGACGATCTGCACATCCAGACCCAGGCGCACGCACATATCAATCCACAAGTGGCTGAACTGGCCAAAGCGGGCCGCCAGCACTTTGTCGCCGGGTGACAAGGTGTTGGTCAGTGCCGCCTCCCAACAACCCGTGCCCGAGGACGGAAACACAAAAGGCGTTCCCGACTGGGTGCGGAAAACCTCGCGCAAGCCGGTCATGATGGTATGGGTCAGTTGGGGAAAGCGCGGTGAGCGATGGTCCTCCATCGATACCATCATGGCGCGCTGGATGCGCTCGGGCACGTTCGTGGGACCGGGTACAAACAGAAAATTACGACCAGCCATAGCGCTATCCTTTCGGTTGGAGGGGTTAAGGAGTACGACTGTAAAAGTGCAGCACTCAAAAGTAAATTCATATATTTTTTATTTTCAGTTAAGCTATTGCTGAATTAAAAACGCAACCTTCCGCCAATTGCGCGTGTTCAGCGAAGTGGCCCGCCATCTGAGCTTTGCGCGCGCAGCACAAACCCTGAACCTCACGCCACCGGCTGTGACCATGCAGGTGCGCGAGTTGGAAAAGCACATCGGCATGCCCTTGTTTGACCGCAGTGGCCGCACGGTGATGCTGACCACCGTGGGCGAATACATGCTGGTCTATGCCCGCAAAATGCTGGCTACCCTGAAAGACGCAGAGGACGCTGCAGCGCGGCTGCAAAAGTTGGAAGTGGGCTTGCTCACGATAGGTATGGTCAGTACGGCCAATTATTTTTTGCCGCATTTGTTGGCGCGCTTTCGCCAGGAGCACCAAGGCGTGGACATCAAGCTGGTGGTGGGTAACCGCGAGCAACTGGTGAAGATGATTTACGCCAATGAGGTAGACATCGCGATCATGGGTCGGCCACCGACTGAAATGGCGACGCGGGCAGAGCCCTTTGCCGCGCATCCGCATGTTTTTGTGGCGCCGGTAGGCCATCCGCTGGCGCATGGCGAAACCATTTCTCCGCGCGACTTGCAAGCCCTGCCTTTCATTTTGCGTGAACCCGGTTCGGGCACGCGCGCGGCCATGGAGCGCTTTTTGGAAAAAGCCCGCGTCGAGCCGCGCGTGAGCATGGAAATGGCGAGCAACGAGACCATCAAACAGGCGGTGATGGCCGGCATGGGTCTGAGCTTTTTGTCGCTGCACACCCTGGGTCTGGAGTTGGACAACCGGCTTATCGCTATGCTGGACGTCGAAGGCGCACCAGTCGTGCGCGCTTGGAATGTGGTGCACATGCTGTCCAAGCTGCTCTCGCCCGTAGCCGAGGCTTTTCGCTATTTCGTGCTCGAAAATGGAGAAGACCATCTGGCGCGGCAGTTTGCGCGTCATATCAACCTGGGGCCTATCAACTCAGGCCTTATCGCGCCAGCGGCACCGTAAATCCGCACCGTGGGCGATACCTGCGGCGATCAAAAAAAGCGCCATGCCCGGCCAGCCCTCGGGCGTCACGGCGTAGCGTAGCGCCAGCATCAAACAAGCCCCAGACAGAATAGTCAGCACACAATCCGCTAACGCTAGTCCGCGCCCGGTAAATTTGTGAAACACCCAAAGCAGCAGGCTTTCCAAGGTAATAAAGCCGATGGCAATATCCACTACCAGCGGGCCTTGGTACAGCTGCTCCAGGCTCACACCTTGGCCAATCCAAGCAAATGCGCCATATCCTTGAAAAAGATACGTACATGCGCCATCGGTTTTTTGCGCACCAACTGCTTGTTCATGTACGACTCAAAAGTGAGCTGTTGCACGTCCCGGTCTTCGCAGATTTTGACGAAGCGCTCGCGCCGCTTTTCACTGCTATACCAAAACCACTGCATGATGCCCAGCACGGCAAACACGGTGCGGTGTGCTTGCATGAATTGTTTGCGCGCCATTTGCAGGCTTTTCACTTCGCCGGTATGCAGCAGTTTTTCCACCGCATAGGCCGCCAACTGGCCGCCGTACATGGCGTAATAAATACCTTCGCCCGAGGCCGGTGCCACCACGCCTGCCGCATCGCCGGCCAGCACCACATCACGGCCGTTGTCCCAGCGCTTGAGCGGCTTCATCGGCAGCGGCGCGCCTTCGCGGCGTAGCACCTCGGCTTGGCCCAGGCCTGAGGCATCGCGCAACAAGCCCACAGCATGGCGCAATGAAAAGCCTTTGTCCGCACTGCCGGTGCCAATGCTCAAGGTATCGCCGTGCGGGAACACCCAACCGTAAAAATCAGGCGAGAGTTGGCCCTGGTTATACACATCGCAGCGCGTGCCGTCATACCCGGCGGGCTTGATGGTCGGGGCTTTGACAATCTCGTGGTACGCAAATACATATTGCGTGTCCTTGGCCCCCTCCACGCCCGCCTGGCGTGCAACTTGCGACTTGGCGCCGTCGGCCCCGATGATGCTACGCGCCCGCACCCGCGCCGGCGTGCCTTCGCCGCGCTGCGAGCGCTCGCGCGCCAGGTAATGCACCACGCTCACGCCATCCGCATCGCGGCTTAGCTTGTCAAAGGTGCCAATGCGCCGCACTGCACCTGCGCTGGCCGCGCGTTCGCGCAGCCATTCGTCAAATTCAGCGCGGTCCACCATACCGACAAAACCGTTGTCTATCGGGATATCCACTTTGTGATTACTAGGCGCAATCATGCGTGCCGATTGCGCCTTGGCGACCAGTAAATGGTCGGGGATGGCGTAATCCTTGATCAAGCGCGGCGGTATTGCACCGCCGCAGGGCTTGATGCGCCCTGCACGGTCGAGCAGCATCACCGAAAGCCCGCGCTGCGCGAGCGTATGCGCTGCGGTCGCACCGGCAGGCCCGCCGCCTACCACGACTACATCAAAGGTCTCATTTGTCTCCATCGAAGCACCTCATAGCTTTTTCATATTGATAAAAAACGGCACGTGCAATGGCCTCTTTTTCAGCCCACCTCACGCATCCTCCGGCGCTTATGCGCCCGCACCGATCAGTGCGCGCAAAGCAAAGGCACTGACCATCATCCCAGCGACAAAAAACGGCACGCCAAAGCCGCTGTACCACAGCGCTCTTTGACTGACACGTGTTAAAAAATAATCCATCATCAGCACTTGAATACCCAGCAGCGCCGCCACCGCCAGGCCGCGCCCGGGCTGGCCCCAGGCGAACAACAAGAGGATGACCACAATTTGTGGCAAGGCCATGAACCAGCAAGCGACGTTGGCTGCGCGCTGCTCGCCCAGTTGCACCGGCAGTGAGCGCACGCCCATGGCCCGGTCTCCCGCCACCGCCTTGAAATCATTGAGCGTCATGATGCCGTGGGTGCCTATGCTGTAGAGCAAGGCCAGCCAAAGCGATCGCTTATCGGGCATCTGACCACCGGCCATCACCGCCGCGCCGGTGGTCCAGGCAATGCCTTCATAGCTGATGCCGCAGGCGGCATTGCCCCACCAACCGTTTTCTTTGAGTCGCAACGGCGGCGCGCTATAGGCCCAGGCCAGCAGCAGGCCCACGACCGCAGCACCAAAGCCCCAAGGTCCCAATAGGCTGGCTACCGCCAGGGACACCAGTGTCCAAATAATGGCGATGTACAAACCCCAGCGTCCCGGCATCCGACCTGAGGGGATAGGGCGCTGCGGCTCATTGAGGGCGTCCACATGGCGGTCAAACCAGTCGTTCACCGCCTGGCTGGTGGCACAGACAAAGGGACCGGCCAGCGCCACGCCGATGAGGGCTAGCAGCCATTTGCCTTCCATCGGCACGCCCGAAGCCACCACGCCGCAGGCAAAGGCCCACATGGGTGGAAACCAGGTGATGGGCTTAAAAAGCTCGGTGATCGCAGTAATTTGGGGCAGTGCCATGCCCGGTGGTTTTACCCATGACACTTGCTCGTGTCAAGGTAAATTTACACTTCCTATGGTTTCCCCTAGTGCCTGCGCTGCGCAGGCACCGCAATAGCTCTAGCTTTCGCTCTCAGCCCCAGGGTCGCCCATACCAAAGCGGCGCAACTTTACATACAGACTTTGGCGCGAGAGGCCCAGCATTTCAGCCGCTGACGCGCGGTTGTCGCCCGTCAGTTCCAGAGCCGCTTCGATGCACAACTGCTCAATCAGGTCAGTGGTCTCGCGTACGATGTCCTTTAGCGGGACACGGCCTACCAGTTCGGTCATTTGGCCGGTAGAGCGCGGTAGTTCGCGGCCCGGCTTGGTCTCGTTATTCAAACGCAGGCCGACGTCGCGGATGGTAAAGCCCAGGCAGCGCTGCTCGCCGGTGGTGACCGCTACCGCCGAGATTTCCACATCCGTGGTGGAGCCGTAGTCGCCACGCATGCGGGTGGCAAACAGGCGCACCACATCGCGCTGGCGCAAATTGGAAATTAGGACACTCAAATCCACACCGGCACGCCCGAGCCAGCGCTCCAGAGATTCGCCACGCACCAGCGCTTCATTACTCACTTGTGCCAGTTGTAAAAATGCGCGATTCGCCGTGAGCACATTGCCGCTCAAATCGGTCACCACAAAGGCGTCAGGCGCACTCTCCATGACATCGGCGAGCACTTGTTTGGCATTTGCGTTCACCGTGGGGTCCGCCAAACGGTTTTTAGGACTAATGCGCAACAGGAAATGCGCCGACTGCTCTTGCCTGAAAAGCGAAACTGACACACTTAGTTCGGTATTGCTGGGCACCAGACGAATGTCCAAAGGTTCCGACTGCCCACTGGCGCGTAAGCCGGACAAAACCTGGCTCAACGCGGTGCTGCTGCGCTTATCCAGACTGTTTGCCAGGCTCCAACCTGATTTGCCCAGCGCCTCGCCAAAAAGCGTTTGCGCTGCGGGGTTGCTGTCTTCTAGCTTTTCGGTGTTGGCGTCCAAAATCAGCAGGGCCTCAGAGGAGACCTGGAACAACAAGCGGTACCGAGTCTCTACATGTTTGAGCTGCCAGTAATCGCGCTCCATGGAGCGCTGCGCGGTTACCAGTTTTTGTTGCAGTGCCGCTTGGGGCCGCAAATCGCGTCCGAATGCGATGGCGTGCGCCGAGTTTTTTCCCGGCAAAGGTGGCACCTGGATCAGCGAATAGGAAAGGGGTATATCGGTTCCGTCACTGGCCTGTTGGTTCAAATGGCGCCATTTGGCACCCTTGCCTGTGCCCAGGTCACGCAACATGGAGGCTACTTTGGTCTTGCTCTCCTCGGTAACCGTTTGGCTCCAGGGCTTGCCCATCCAATGGGAGTAGCCATGGCTCAGTAATTCGTCATTGCCAAATGCCGCGTCTTGAATCACGCCTTGGGCATCCATCACCAGCACAACGTCCGCGGCGGCGGTGATCAACTGGGAAACCGTATCGGAATCTAGGCGATCAAAATAACGCTGCGCTTGATCAAACCGCCCCGCTTGCTGAATAGGGGTAGTTTCGAGGGGCTGGGTCATAGGGTTTCCATGTAATTATTGGGGTGCAGCTTTATTGCAGGGTGCCGCTGCTGGCAAGGTGCAATCGAACCATCGAGG
>CAMCJY010000124.1 GCA_945875225.1 Comamonas sp. lk
TAAAAATCCGCGCTGGAGCTTTGAGGACATGTACACCTTGTTCCCGCACCTGCGTGAACGGGCGCAGGTGGAGGCGGGCTTGTTGTCCGGCGGTGAGCAGCAGATGTTGACCTTGTGTCGCACCTTAATGGGTGACCCGGACCTGGTCATTATCGACGAGCCCACGGAGGGTCTGGCACCCAAGATCGTGGAATTGGTGGCCGGGTTTTTGCAGGCCTTGCGCGCACGAGGTTTGTCGGTGCTGCTCATCGAGCAAAAGCTGACGATTGCCATGCAAATTTCGGACAGCTGCTTGGTCATGGGGCACGGCAGCGTGGTGTTTCAGGGCACACCGTCTGCTTTGCAATCCAACGCAGCAGTGCGTAAAGAGTGGTTGGAGGTGTGACCCAGCGTTTGTCCCAGTTGGGACAAAAACCCTCGCCCCAGACGCAAAAAGCCCTACAATTTACAAAAAAGAACGACCGTTCTATTTTGCTTCCTCGTCTCCCCGTCTTCCCATTGCCGCATCTCTAGAAGGAAAGCCAGCATGACAGCGCATTACCAGGTTCAGGGCGATATAGCCCTTATCACGCTCGATAACCCACCGGTCAACGGCTTGGGGCACGCCACTCGGGTCGGCATTGCCGACGGTATGGCTAAGGCACTGGCCGATTCGGCCGTCCAAGCCATCGTCATCACGGGCGCGGGCAAAGCCTTCTCCGGCGGCGCCGACATCCGTGAATTCGGCTCTGCCAAGGCCATGATGGAGCCCAACCTCAACAGCGTCATCCTGTTGCTGGAAAAATCCACCAAGCCGGTCATCGCTGCCATCCATTCGGTGGCCATGGGTGGCGGTTTGGAACTAGCCTTGGGTTGCCATTACCGTATCGCAGCGCCGGGTGCCAGCATCGCTCTGCCGGAAGTCAAGTTAGGCCTGCTGCCCGGTGCCGGTGGTACGCAGCGCCTGCCGCGTGTGCTCGGCGTCGAAGCCGGACTGAACATGGTGGTCTCGGGCGAAGCTATCAAGAGCGAAATGCTGGCGATGCTTCCCGGACAAAAGCTGTTCGACAAGCTGTCCAAGTCGGCCGACAGCCTGGCCGAAGAGGCTTTAGCATTCGCCCGTTCGGTAGCGGACACCCGCCCGCTGCCCTTGGTGCGTGACCTGCCTTGCAAGCACCCCTTAGGTGATGCCTATTTCCAGTTCGCCCGCAATATGGTGGGCGCCATGTCGAAAAACTACCCCGCCCCGCTCAAGTGCATCGAGGCGGTGGAAGCGGCGGCGACCAAGAAGTTTGAAGAAGGCATGGCCACCGAGCGTCAGATTTTCATCAACCTGATGATGACATCTGAGAGCCGGGCCCTGCGACACTTGTTCCTGGGCGAGCGTGCAGCCTCCAAGATTCCAGATATCGACGCCAGAGTCCAAGCGCGCGAGATCAAGAGCGTGGCCATCATCGGCGCGGGCACCATGGGTGGCGGCATTGCCATGAACTTCATGAACGCCGGTATCAGCGTCAAGATGCTAGAAATGAAACAAGAAGCGCTGGACAAGGGCGTAGCCACGATTCGCGGTAACTACGAAGCCCAGGTGAAAAAAGGCAAGCTCAAGCAGGACAAATACGAGCAGCGTATGGCGCTTTTGTCCACGACCCTGAGTTACGACGAGCTCAGTGGCACCGACATGGCGATTGAGGCCGTGTTCGAAGAAATCGGCGTCAAAGAAAAAGTGTTTAAAGAACTGGACCGCGTCATGAAGCCCGGCGCCATCCTGGCTTCCAACACCTCCACGCTGGACGTCAACCAAATCGCCGCCTTTACCCAGCGCCCGCAAGACGTGGTGGGTCTGCATTTCTTCAGCCCTGCTAATGTGATGAAGCTGTTGGAAGTGGTGCGTGGCGCCACAACGGCCAAAGACGTGATGGCCACCTCTATGGCCGTAGCCAAAAAGATCCGCAAAACCGCAGTGGTCTCAGGCGTGTGCGACGGCTTTATCGGCAACCGCATGATCGAGCAATATGGCCGCCAGGGTGGCTTTTTGCTGGATGAAGGCTGCACACCGCAGCAAGTGGACAAAGCCATGGAGAAATTTGGCATGGCCATGGGCCCTTTCCGCATGGGGGATTTGGCCGGTAACGACATTGGCTGGGCCATTCGCAAGCGCCGCTCTGTCGAGCGCGCCACCATGAAATACAGCAAGACCGCAGACCTTTTGTGCGAAAAAGGCCGCTTTGGCCAAAAAACCGGTGCCGGTTGGTACGACTACCAACCCGGCAAGCGTGATGCGATTCCAAACGCCGAAGTGGTCAAGATGATTGAGGACTACCGCGCCGCCAACGGCATCACCCCGCGCAAAATCAACGATGAAGAAATCGTGCAACGCCTGGTCTTCGCCCTGGTCAACGAAGCAGCCCATATTTTGGAAGAAGGCATTGCCAACAAGGCCAGCGATATCGACATCGCCTACATCTTTGGCTATGGTTTCCCTCCCTACCGCGGCGGGCCCATGTTGTACGCTGACGAAGTGGGCCTGTTCAACGTCGTGCAAGCTATGCACCGTTTTGCCCAAAACCCCTTGGACGATGCCAATTTCTGGAAGCCCGCGCCCCTGTTGGCACGCCTGGCCGCCGAAGGTAAGACATTTAATTAAGGAACCGCCATGACTTCAGCCGTAATTGTTTCCACCGCCCGCACGCCCCTGACCAAAAGCTGGAAAGGCGCATTCAATATGACCCATGGCGCCACCATGGGCGGCCATGTGGTCGAACACGCGATCCAGCGAGCCGGCATCGACGCCGGTGAGGTCGATGACGTCATCATGGGCTGCGGCACGCCCGAAGGCGCTACCGGTGCCAATATCGCGCGCCAGATTGCGCTGCGCGCTGGCTGCCCGGTCAGCGTTTCGGGCATGACGATTAACCGTTTTTGTTCGTCAGGCCTGCAAACCATCGCTACTGCGGCGCAGCGTATTTTGGCGAACGAAGGCGATATTTACGTGGCCGGTGGCCTGGAAGCCATCTCCTGCACCGCCCAGGAAATGAACAAGCACATGCTGGCCGATCCTTGGCTGCAGAAAAACAAGCCCGAGGTCTATTGGGCCATGTTGCAAACCGCCGAGCAAGTGGCCAAGCGCTATAACATCAGCCGCGAAGCTATGGACCAGTACGGTGCGGCTAGCCAGCAAAAAGCCTCTGCGGCTTTGGAAAAAGGTCTGTTCAAAGACGAGATCGCACCCATCAAAGTCACCATGGGTGTGGCTGACAAAGTAATGGGCATGATGACCAAGCAAGTAACGGTGTCCGATGACGAAGGCATTCGTGCCGGTACCACCTACGAAGGCATCAAAGATTTGCGCTCTGCGCTGCCTGGCGGCTTGGTGTCGGCGGGAAATGCCAGCCAACTGTCTGACGGCGCCGGTGCGGTGGTCTTGATGCACGAAAAAATCGCTGAGCAGAAAGGCCTTAAGCCCCTGGGCCGTTTCCTGGGCTTTGCGGTAGCCGGTTGCGAACCGGATGAAATGGGCATTGGCCCCGTTTTTGCAGTGCCTAAAGTGCTCAAGCGTCTGGGTCTGACAGTTGCCGATATCGACTTGTGGGAGCTGAACGAAGCCTTTGCCGTGCAGGTGTTGTACTGCCGCGACAAGCTGGGCATACCGGCAGACAAGCTCAACGTCAATGGCGGAGCGATTGCCGTGGGTCACCCCTTTGGCATGAGCGGTCAGCGCTTGACGGGCCATGCTTTGATCGAAGGAAAGCGCCGTAACGCCAAGCGGGTGTGCGTCACCATGTGTATTGGTGGCGGCATGGGCGCTGCGGGTATTTTCGAAGTCTTGTAAAGGACGTTTGCTATGAAGCTGCGCGTAACCATCGACTTCTTATTGCACGACTGGTTGCGTACAGAGCAGCTCAGCGCGCGCCCGCGCTTTGCCGACCATTCTCGCGAAACTTTTGACGCGGTGTTTGATACCTGCGAGCGTATTGCCCGCGAAAAATATGCGCCGTTTAACCGCCTGGTGGACACAGAGGAGCCGCGTTTTGATGGTGAGCGCGTCATCTTGCCGCAGGCCAGCAAAGACGCTGCCGATGCCTACGCAGCATCGGGCATGCTCAGCGCGGCACAGGACTATGACATTGGCGGTATGCAACTGCCCTACAGCGTCGAGGCAGCAGCTAATGCGTTTTTTGCCTGCGCTTCGGTAGGCATTGGTACCAGCATGCTCACCACGGGCAATGCCAATTTGCTGATGGTGCACGGCACCGAAATGCAGAAAAAGGTATTTGCCCTGCAAGAGTTCTCCGGCCGTTTTTCCGGCACCATGTGCTTGAGTGAACCGCAAGCGGGCTCCAGCCTGTCCGACATACTGACCCGGGCCGTGCCTGATGGCGATGACCATCAAGCCGACCCCTTAGGCCCGCGTTATCGCCTCAAGGGCAACAAGATGTGGATCTCCAGCGGTGAGCATGAGATCAGCGAGAACATCATCCATCTGGTGCTCGCCAAAATCCCCGACGCCCAGGGCAAACTGGTGCCCGGCACGCGTGGGATCTCGCTCTTTATCGTGCCCAAAAAATTGGTCGATTCCCAAGGTGAATTGACCGGGGTGCGTAACGACGTGGCTCTGGCCGGTCTCAACCATAAGCTGGGCTGGCGTGGCACCACCAATACCTTGCTCAATTTCGGCGAGGGCAAGTTCCCGGTAGGCAGCAGCGCCGGACTCGATGGCAGGGGCGCCGGCGCTATCGCTTACTTGGTGGGCCAACCCGGCGACGGTTTGCGTTGCATGTTCCACATGATGAACGAAGCGCGCATCGGTGTCGGCATTGCGGCCACCATGCTGGGTCTTGCCGGCTATTACGCTGCGCTGGACTATGCGAAAAACAGGCCCCAGGGACGGCCCATGGGTGCCGGTGGTAAGGACGCCACGCAGCCGCAGGTACGCATCATCGAGCACACCGACATCAAACGTATGTTGCTGGCCCAGAAGGCCTATGGCGAGGGCGGATTGGCGCTGGCCTTGTATTGCGCCCGCCTGGTCGATGAGCAGCACACGGCTGAACCGGCCGCTGCGGACGACGCGCGGCTGCTGCTGGAAGTGCTGACGCCCATCGCTAAGAGCTGGCCTAGCGAATGGTGCTTGGAAGCCAATTCGTTGGCGATTCAGGTGCACGGCGGCTATGGCTACACGCGGGATTTTCCGGTGGAACAATACTGGCGCGATAACCGCCTGAACATGATCCACGAGGGCACGCACGGCATCCAGGCCTTGGACCTGCTGGGCCGCAAAGTGTTAATGGAGAACGGCAAAGGCATGCAATTGCTGGCCGTGCGCATGCAGGCCACGATGGCCCGCGCAGACAAGCATGTGGCGCTTGGCGCCCATGCGGCAGCGCTCGGGCAGGCGCTGGCGCAGGTAGGTGCGGCGACGCGCGCCGCTTGGGCCACCGGTGTGCCGGGCGAGGCCCTGGCCAACGCCGTGCCCTATATGCAGGCCTTTGGTCACACGGTGCTGGCCTGGATCTGGCTGGATGTCGCCTGTGCCGCGCTGGAGGCCGACCCGCCAGCGCAGAGCGCAGCGACCCAAGGGCGCTTGGGCGCCGCCCAATTCTTCTTTCACTATGAACTGCCCAAACTCGGAGCCTGGTTGTCTGTGGTTCAATCCAGGGATATGACCTGTGCGACATTTCCAGAGGAGGCTTTCTAATGGCATTTTTAAAGAAGTACAACGGCACAACCGATGTGCGATTGCTGCGCTTGGAGCGCCTGATCTGGATACTGATTTACGGCGGTTTGCTCTCCACGGTGCTCTCCGGCTTTGCCCGCGATGCCGGTGCCCAGGGCCATGTGGCGCTGTTGGCTTGCGGGCTGTTTGCAGTGGTGGCAGGCGTGGTACTTATTTTGGTGCGCTCGCGCCTTCGCGAGGAAGACCTCCCCCGTTGAAACGGGTGGGGTGGTTTTGGCCGGGCGACGGGCTATCGCTGGTGCGACATGCTGCGTGCTCGCAAAGGGTAAAAATCCGAGGCTCTGGTTTTGGCGACAGGTTTTTATTAAACGTTTTTGGAATTTTCTATGACACGCACTATTCAACAATTATTCGACCTGACCGGCAAAACCGCGCTGGTGACCGGCGGTTCACGTGGCCTTGGGCTGCAGATGGCCCATGCACTGGGCGAAGCGGGTGCCAAGATCATGCTCAGCTCGCGCAAGGCCGAAGACCTGGAGCACGCCGCCGCCCAATTGCAAGCCGCGGGCATTGACGCCCGTTGGATCGCAGCCGATTGCGCCAAAGACAGCGAGATCGCCCGATT
>CAMCJY010000125.1 GCA_945875225.1 Comamonas sp. lk
GCGTTTTTGCTGCTCATTGTCACGATCGTGTCGGCCTCCCTGATGCACTTTGCCGAAGGACATGAGCAGCCTGAGCATTTTGGCTCCATCCCCCATGCGATTTACTGGGCCATCGTCACTATCACCTCGGGCTTTGGCAACGTCGATCCCGTCACGAAAGCCGGTGAGGTGATTGCGCTACTGACCGGATTTTTGGGCGTGTGTATGGCCGCCATCATGACCGGAATCGTGGCCTCAGCGTTTTCCAATCAGCTTTCGCGCAAGAAAGCCGCTTACCAAAGCCAGTTGCGCTTGGTGCTGGCCGATGGCGTGGTGAGTGATGCCGAGCGTGAATCCCTCAAAGTGCTGCAAGCCAAATACCGTCTGTCCGATGCGCAGGTGCAGGTATTTATCGACGAAGCGCAAGGGAAGAAAAAATAATGCATATCGATAACCCCATCGAAGGGCTGACCGGCATGCGCCGTGTGAAGCGCCGCATTTATGAAATCCTGGACGGGGCGGTGGTGGACAGGGCCAACCAGGTCTGTGAAATTTTCATCGCCTCTTTGGTAGTGGCCAATGTACTGGCGATTATTTTGGAGTCGGTGCACGACATCCACGAGGCTTACCACGCGTATTTTTATGTGTTTGACTTGTTCAGCGTCGCTGTATTTTCTTTGGAGTATGTGCTGCGCGTTTGGTCTTGTGGCGAAAAGTATCCGCATATTGAAGGCAGTGCCTGGCGTGGGCGCAAAGAGTATGTGTTCAGCGCCTTTGGCATGGTGGACTTTTTTAGCACCATCCCTTTTTACTTGCAACTGCTGTTTCCGGGCGCGGATTTGCGCGTGTTGCGCATGTTCCGCCTCTTGCGTATTTTCAAGCTCTCGCGCTACAACAGCGCCATGGACGATATGTTTGAGGCCATCAAGTCGGAGAAAGACTCTTTTTCTTCGGCTCTGTTTTTACTGTTCATCAGCTGCCTGCTGTTCTCGTCGCTGATTTACATCATCGAAGGCCACGACCAGCCCGAGGTATTCCCCTCGATTCCGGCTGCCATGCACTGGTTTAGCCTGACCATCATCGCCGGCTGGGGCAATGTGGACCCGGTCACCTACGTGGGCGTGGTGCTGGTGGTGGTAACGCAAATCCTGGCCATTGCGCTAGCCGCTATCCTGACCGGTGTGGTCGCCACGGCCTACACCGCCCAAGTGCAGCGGCGTGAATCCGAATACGAGATGCAGGTGCGCGAAGTGCTAGCTGACGGCATAGTCACAGAAGAAGAGCAAATCCAGCTCAAACAAATGCAAGCCAAGTTTGGCATGACGGACGAGCAGGTCGAAGCCATCGCCGAGCAAGTGCGGCGCGAAAAAGAAGTGAGCACGGTACAGCTCTAGCGCTCAGCCCCAAGGGCAAGCGCGCTTAGCAACTCGCGTGCACGCTAGGCCTAGGCACACTGGCGCGCAGCAAACAACCCAACGTCATCGCGAGGAGCGAAGCGACGTGGCGATCCATGCAGGAATCAAGTCATGGATTGCCACGGCCTGCGGCCTCGTAATCACGGGCCATTGACTCAGGCCGCGGCCTTGCCGCGCAGCGCGCTCACTAGGCCGCTTATCAGGGGCCAGACCAGCATCAAAATGGCCAGGCCGAAGATGCCGCCTACCAGGCCGTTGGACCAGAAGATGGACAGGCTGCCTTGCGACATCAGCATGGACTGACGGAAACTGGCTTCGGCCATATCGCCCAGCACCAGCGCCAGCACCAGGGGCGCCATGGGGTACTTGAGCTTTTTGAATAAATAGCCCACCACGCCAAAGACCATCATCATCACCACGTCAAACATCGAGCTGTGCACCGTATAGGCTCCGATGGCGCAGATCACCACAATCACCGGCGCGATCACCGAAAACGGTATGCGCAAAAACGCGGCCCAGTAGGGCACGGTGGTCAACACCACCAGCAGGCCGACGATATTGCCCAGGTACATACTGGCGATCAGGCCCCAGACAAAGTCTTTGTGCTCGACAAACAGCATAGGCCCGGGTTGCAGGCCCCAAATCATCAGACCGCCCAGCAACACCGCCGCCGTAGGCGAACCGGGAATGCCCAGCGTCAGCATGGGCAGAAGGGCCGAAGTGCCCGCCGCGTGCGCAGCCGTTTCAGGCGCTAAAACGCCTTCAATCTGGCCCTTGCCGAAGGTCTCGGGTTCTTTGGACATGCGCTGCGCAATGCCGTAGCTCATAAAAGAAGCAGGCGTCGCGCCACCGGGTGTGATGCCCATCCAGCAGCCGATGGCGGTGGAGCGCAAAAAGGTAAGCCAATAGCGGGGCAGCATCTTCCAGGTCTCCCACACCACTTTGGGGTTGAGCTTGGCGGACTTGCCCTTAAAGGCCAAGCCTTCTTCCATGGTCAGCAAAATCTCGCCAATGCCGAACAGGCCGATCACCGCGATCAAAAAGTCGAAGCCCTTGAGCAGCACCGGAAAGTCATAGGTCATGCGCAATTGGCCGGTCACGCTGTCCATGCCCACCGCAGCCAGCGCAAAGCCCAGCATCATGGCGGCAATGACCTTGGCCGGCGGCTCCTTGCTCATGCCCACAAAGCTACAAAACGTGAGCAGTTGCACCGCAAAGTATTCGGCCGGCCCAAAGTTGAGCGCGAACTTGGCCAGTACCGGCGCTAAAAAGGTAATCAGCACTACGGCAAAAAACGCGCCGATAAACGAGGAGGTAAAGGCCGCCGTCAGCGCTTGCGCCGCCTGGCCTTGCTGGGCCATGGGGTAGCCGTCAAAGGTGGTGGCGACCGACCAGGGCTCGCCCGGGATGTTGAACAAAATCGAGGTGATAGCCCCGCCAAACAAGGCGCCCCAGTAAATACAGGAGAGCATGATGATGGCCGAAGTCGGGTTCATCGAAAACGTCAGCGGCAGCAAAATGGCAATGCCATTGGCACCGCCCAGTCCGGGCAACACCCCGATCAGCACACCCAAGACGATGCCGATCAGCATGTAGGCAATATTGGGCAGCGTCAGCGCCACCGAAAAGCCATGGAACAGGTTGTTGATTTCGTCCATCAGAACCCCAACATGGCTTCAATCGGGCCCTTGGGTAGCGGCACCAAAAACCATTTTTCGAACACCAGGAAAAACACCAGCGGCACGCCGATCGACACCGCCAAACTGGGGGGCCAGGCAAACTTGCCGTGGTGGCGCATGAAGTAGCCGATCAGGATGGCCGAGGGCAGATAAATGCCCAGGTACACCATGGCCACCACATAAATCACCATGGGCACCAGCATTTGGAACACCGGCACCAGCTCTTCGCGGGTGGCAAATACCGCATGGGATTTGCTCCATTTGAGCAGCGTTGAGAGCACCACAAAAGCGCCGGCAGTCAATAAAAACAGACCGATATAGAACGGAAAATAGCCCGAGCGCGGCCCATCGTCGCCCCAGCCGGTGCCGACCCGCAGGCTGTCGGTAATCACCATGCCGGCGATGGCCATCAGCACCAGGCCCACCACCAACTCCGGGCCGCGGGTCAGGGTAGCCGCGCTTTCCCCGTGCGCCTCCCCTGATTCCTTATTGGGTGTTGTCATAGCAAATTCCCGTTCCTTGGTTCAAACATCAGTTGGCGATAAAGCCGGCTTCTTTCATGAGCTCTCGGTGCAGTTGCTCGTTCTTGCCCAGCCAATCAAAGTAGTCTTTGCCGGTTAAAGCCGTTTGCTTGAAGGCGCCTTTTTCCATAAAGTCTTTCCATTCGGGCAGTGCACGCACTTTCGTGAACAAGTCCAGGTAGTACTTCACCTGGTCATCGGATACGCCCGGTGGCATGAAGATGCCGCGCAGCATCAGGTATTCCAAGGGCAAACCGGCCGAGGCGCAGGTCGGGATATCGTTCCAGGACTCGGTTGCCGTCAGCTTCACTTTGTAGGGCAGCTTTTCTTTGTCCGTCACGCACAGCGGGCGCAGCGCGCCCGAACGCCAGTGCGATTCGGCCTCGATGGGGTTGTTCACGGTGGAATCAATGTGTTTGCCTACCAGTTGCACCGCTACATCGCCGCCGCCTTTGAGGGGGATGTAAATCATCTTCTTGCCCACGGACTTTTCCATCAGCACGGTGATGATCTGGTCTTCTTGTTTAGACCCTGTGCCGCCCATCTTGAAAGCTTTGTCGGGCTGGCCCTTGAGTGCAGTGACATAGTCCTTGGTATTTTTGTACGGTGTCTCTGCATTGACCCACAGCACAAAATTGTCCAGGGCCAGCATTTGCACCGGCGTCAGGTCGCGCCAGTTAAAAGGCACCCCGGTGGCCAGTGGCGTGGTGAACAGGTTGGACAAGGTAATGACTATTTTGTGCGCATTGCCCTTGTCACCCTTCACATCTAAAAAGCCTTCAGCGCCCGCGCCGCCGGACTTGTTGACCACGATGATGGGTTGCGGGCTGAGCTTGTTTTTAGCCACCACGCCTTGGATAAAGCGCGCCATCTGGTCGGCGCCACCACCGGTGCCTGCGGGCACTACAAATTCGATGGGTTTAGTCGGCTCCCAAGCCTGGGCAGGTGCCAAAAAGCTGGCCAGGGCCAGCACTACTGCGCTTTGGGTGGCGCCAATCAAAGTCTTCAGTTTCATAGTGTCTCCTCGTGTAATAAAAAAAACCATACCGGCAGTCTAGGCCTCTGCGTGCCCGGTAACTGCACTACCAACTAGGTATCAGTCTAGTCGGCCGCCAACCCTCAATCCTAGGGCCCGCGCATACTCGCCCGCGCCCATTTTCTTGCCATCGTCAGCGCGCAATTTCAGCACCTCGATCTGCCCGCTTTGCGTACTAACCCAGATTGAGCTTTCCGTCACTGCGCTTATTTCTCCGGGTTTACCTTTGCTGTCGCCATAGCGCCCGATGCGGTGCTTGTGGCAGTCAAATATAAACACTTTTTTTCCTTCGGCCAGCGTCCAGGCGCCAGGGGCCGGGTTGCAGGCGCGTATCAGGTCATAGACGACATCGATATGGTTGTGCCAGTGAATTTGCGACTCGGCGGCTAAAAACCAACCCTCGTAACTGGCTTGCGATTCATCTTGCGCCGCCTCCTGGTGGGTACCGGTCACTACCGCGTCCGCCGCTTCCAGCAGCGCGCTCACACCCAGCGGGAACAGCTTGTTGAAATACAGCTCGCCCAAAGTTTCGTCAGCCCCGATGTCGCAGCGCTTTTGCAAAATCACCAAGCCTTCGTCCAAGCCGTCGCTGGGCCTAAAGATGGTGAGGCCGGTTTCCTTTTCGCCGCGGGACATGGCCCAGCTGATAGCCGAAGGCCCGCGGTATTTGGGCAGCAGCGAAGGGTGGTACTGGATGGTGCCGTGCTTGGGAACCTGCAACAAGGATTGCGGCGCAAACTGCACCACATAGGCCATCACCCCCAGGTCGGGCGCCAGCGCTTGCATGGCCTGGTGCGCGTCATCGCCGGTTAGCTTGTCGAGTTGAAATACCTGCAAGCCGAGCGCCTGCGCTTCCACGCGCAAAGCGTCGGGTTTGGTGCCGAGTTTCTCGGGGCGGCAAAATACGCCCACCACCTCGTCGCCACGCGCCAAAAACGCTTCTAAGGCGGCTTTGCCGAAATCTTGTTGACCGATTAGCACGATTTTCATGGCTTCCAACCTTGTAATTGCGGCTCAGGGCCGCACGGCTTTTCTTAAATGACTTTGGCTTCGCGCAGCGCGCCGATGTCGCTAGCCGAGTAGCCCAGTTGTCCCAGCACCTCGTCGGTGTGTTCGCCCAATAGCGGCGAGCGCGTCACTTCGGTAATGCTGTCGGACATCTTGATCGGGTTACCTACCGTCAGGTACTTGCCGCGCTCGGGGTGGTCCACTTCCACCACGGTGCCAGTAGCCCGCAGTGAAGGCTCTTCGGCGATTTCTTTCATGGACAAAATCGGCCCGCAGGGAATGTCAAACTGGTTCAGTATGTCCATGGCCTCGAACTTGGTCTGGGTCATGGTCCACTCTTCAATACGCGCAAAAATCTTCTTTAAATGCGGCAGGCGCTTGGGGGGCGTCGCGTAGTCTGGGTGGGTAATCCAGTCTTCTTGGCCTATCACCTTGCAAACCGCAGGCCACACCGCGGCTTGGGTGATGAAATAAATATAGGCGTTGGGGTCGGTTTCCCAGCCTTTGCACTTGAGGATGGAGCCGGGCTGGCCACCGCCCGAGGCATTGCCGGCGCGTGGCACGGCATCACCAAATGGCGTGTCTGGGAATTGCG
>CAMCJY010000126.1 GCA_945875225.1 Comamonas sp. lk
GTTTGGGTGAATCGGCGGTACCGGCCTTGTTTGGCTCGGTCGGCAGGGGCCCCTCCAGCATCAGCGCCGCCATCTCGGTCGGCACGGGTATGCCCACGCAGGGCACCGAACTGCCAGACAGCGGCAACCCGCAAGCGGCCCAGGCCCTAGCCCAAACTGCCGCAGCCTCTGTGATACAGCTAGCGCTTACTACTACCCAAGCGGGTGCCGTGGCGGGTGAAAACTGGCTGGGGCAGCGCATCCCGGTCACTGGGATTGCTGATGCAGCCGATACCTTCAAGGCCCATGCGAGCGCTGTGGTGTTAGGCGGGACATCGGAAATGCCCGCCCTACCGGCCCTGGCTGCGGAAACCTTAAACCCCTGGAGCGCCCTGCATGCGCTGCGCCATCGCGGCCTGACCAGCGAGGCGGCCCCGGCGGCCGTGGGCAGCGCAAACCGGCTTGAGCTGCAAGGCACGGAGGCGGCCCCGGCGGCCGTGGGCAGCGCAAACCTGCTCGAAGTACGCATCACGCAGCTTGCCCCCTCAGCGCTGAGTCCGGACGCCCTGGCTGCCGCGGCCCTTGCCGCAGCCGTCCAAGCGGGTCTGGGCATGGCGGCGTTGCAGCAAGCCACCGAGCTAGGCGAGTCCGCTGTGACCCTGACCAGTCTGAGCATCGAAAAATCTGGCAGGAGCCCAGCGGCCAGCCTGATAGATACCAACGCGGCAGTCCTTGCAGGCGCCAAAGTGATCAGCCAGGCCAGCGTACCCCTGAACGCGGTCGCAGCCGAAGAAGAAGTACCCACACAGCCGCAAGTCGACTTGCAAATCCGCCTCTTGCCGCCAGACCAAGCCATTACCCAGCGCCTGGCACAAATGGCAGGCAAATCCAAGGCTATTGATTGGTCGGCCTTGCTGGCCGGGCAAAAAGTCTCCGATACGCTAGCGGGTCTGGCGCAAAGCCCTACGTCGGCCATGAGTGATACGCAAGCCAAATTGGTCGCGCAAATGCAAGCCAATGGCCAATTGCCCGACTCCGGCGACGAGGCACGCAATGCCCTGCTGGCCAAATTGCAAGTCCAAGCCGCAAGCGCCGGTACCGCCCCCGCTGGGCTCAGCGCGCAGCCGCAGCTCGCTACCGGTATAGCGCCATTGGCTAGCGCCGCGCAGCCGCAGCTCGCTGCGGGTATGGCGCCATTGGCAAGCCAAAGCACAGGCGCCGCGACGGTGCTCCCGACGAAGGACACGACACCATCCGCGCCAAGCACCCCGACCGCGCCAAGTGCCCTGGCCGCGCCAAGTGCCCTGGCCGCGCAAGGGGCCGGTGTCGCGCAAGCATTGCACCAGGCGCGTCCCCACAGCCTGTGGGAAAGTGTGCGCATCGAGGTGCCATCGGGACTGGTTCTTGAAGCGCTACAAGAACAACAGGCCCAAAAATCGGATGCTGAGCCGACCGTACCGCTAAGCGCAGCAGCCGCCTCGGCAAGCAACCTGTCGCACAGCCTGGCCTCCGACAAAGTCCAAGTCAGCACCCCCCAAGCCCTGGCCGAGCAACGCGCTGCCCAGTACCAAGAGGTAGCGGACCAATTGGGCGAGGCCATGGCCAAGCGCCTGATGGCCCAAATTGAGCGTGGCCAATGGAAGATGCAACTGCGCATGCAACCCGCTGCGCTGGGGCGCATCGATGTCGAACTGGACATGCACGCCAGGGGCCTGGATGCCACATTCACTTCGGATAATGCTGTGACCCGAGAATTGATGGCCCAGGGCTCGGCCCGCTTACGCGACACACTGACACAAACTGGCACAACAGTTGCTTCGGTTGTAGTGAATGGGGATTCAGGCCGTCAATCCGGCGGGAATTCGACACCCGGTCGAAAGTCCAAGGGAGAGCAAGGCGAAAAGAGCAACAAGTCCGATAGCGCAGCGCCCGTAATTGCGGCCGCCAGGTCGGCCCAAGGGCAAGGCGATGGCCTCAATGTGTTGGCGTAAGCTTGGCCCCCACGCAGACAAGCAGTTAGAGAACCCTGATTAAGAGGTAACTTATGGCAGACGCAGCAGCAGCAGCAGCAGAACCGGAAGCGGAAGGCGAAGCCAAGCCCAAAAAGCCTATCGGGCTGATTATTGGCGTTATCGTCGGAATCATTGTGCTGATCGCCGGCACGGTGGTGGGTACGCTTTTGCTTGCCAAACAAACCGGATTTTTTGCGCCTCCGCCCAACCCAGAGGCCATGCTAGAAGGCGAAGCCGGCGATGGCCACGGTGGAAAAGCGGCCGATGGCCACGGCGAAAAAGCCGCCGACGGCCATGGTGAAAAAGCCGCCGACGGCCATGGTGCGCCCGCCGGTGACAAAAAGGGTGACGGCAAAGATGCCGGCGGCCCGCCCAAGTTAAATAAAAAATCCCCTGACAGCCCACGCTTTGAATACACCTACTTCCAGTTGGAACGTGAGTTTTTGGTCAATCTGACCGGCTCGAAAAAAGTCATGTCGGTGCAGATCGCCTTGATGACCCGCTACGACGAGCGCGTGATCGAGAACGTGAAAAAGCACGAGTTTGCGCTGCGCTCGGCCATCATGGACGCCATGCGCCTGACGACCGAGGCTGATCTCGCTAAACCCGATTTCCGGCGCGATCTGGCCAAAAAAGTCGCCGACGTGATGAACACGATGTTGGAAAAATATGAAGACTTCGGCGGCGTCGAGGAAATCAATTTCACCAACTTTATCGTCCAGTAAAACACCGGCCTCACCGACAAAGCGCTTTGCACTATGGCCGATAACCTGCTTTCCGCCGACGAACTCTCTGCCTTGGCCGAAGGGGTCAATGACGGTTCGATTGCGGTAGATACTGGCTTTAATACCGCGGCGCGCGTCAAAAAGCACGACTTAGCCAGCGAAGACAGCAGTCTGGGCGTCAATGTCGGCTCGATCGACATGATTAACGAGCGCTTTATCCGCTTGTTCCGCCCGCAGCTGATGGATGTGCTGCGCACCAGCCCGCGTATCAATCCGACCAAGGTGCAAATCGTCAAATTTGGCGACTATGTCAAAGACTTGCGTGCGCCGCTTTCGGTCAATGTCATCCGCATGAACCCGCTGCGCGGTTTCACGCTGGTGGTCATGGACCCGACGATTGTGTTTAGCTCGCTGGACAGCTTTTTTGGCGGATTCGGCAAAGGCACGCTGGGACATCTCGCGCCTGGCCGCCTGTTCACGCCGATGGAGACACGCATCATCAATATGATTTTGGACGTGACTTTCCGCAATCTGAAGGAAGCCTGGAGCCCGCTGATGCCGGTGGACTTCGAGTTCGTCAGCTCCGAAATCAACCCACAATTCGCGCAGATCGCCGACGAAAACGACCTGGTCATTTTGAGCCGCTTCGAAACGGAAACCGCCACCCAAAACGTCGGCTTCTTTGATGTGGTGCATCCCTATACCTCACTCAAACCGGTGCGTGAATTGTTGCGCAGCCGGGTGCAGTCGGGAGATGGCAATGAAGACTCCGACCGCCAGTGGCGCGGCGAACTCGAAGATGCCGTGGGCGGCGCCTGCATGGAAGCACGCGTGGTGCTGGGCTATATCAATTCCACCCTGCGCGTGGTCGAGTCCATGCAAGCGGGCGATATTTTGTATTTCAAGAAGCCCGAGTTTGCGGTACTCGAAGCCAATGAAATTCCGGCCTTTGATGTGCATGTGGGCACGCTGGGCGCCCAGGTGGCAGTTCAGGTCGAACGTGCCGTTGTCCCCGGCAAATCCTAACGTTTGAGGAAACACCCCATGACCGAAGCACTGACCGACGAGAGCTCCTCCAGCCACGACGCGGAAAACCAGATCAACCCCGAAGTCCTGCAAAACATCAGCGTGACGCTGAGTATTGAGGTAGGCCGCGCCATGATCAAAATCAAAGACCTGATGCGCTTGACCCAAGGCAGCGTGGTCGAGCTCGACCGCATTGCCGGCGAACCGCTGGATCTTTTAATCAACAACACCGTGGTCGCACAAGGCGAAGTGGTGCTGGTCAACGAGCGCTACGGCATCCGCCTGACGCGTGTGGTGCCGGCATCCGAGCGGATGAAAAACCTGTAGGCACAGCATGGGCACGGCCGGCGCTATCGGAGTCGATTGGCTACGGGTCAGCGGCAGCTTTGTATTGGTATTGCTGCTGCTCGGTGGCATGCTGTGGTTATTGCGGCGCATGAAAGATATGCAGCTACGCCACAAAGGCCCGGCGCGGCTCGAATTGTGCGAAACCATTCACGTCGGTCCCCGCCAGAAAGTGGCGCTGCTGCGCGTGGGCGAGAAACACATACTGGTTGGCATCAGCCCTCAACAACTCGTTGCGCTCGGTGAAGTACAAGCCTTTGCCAGCACGGAAGGAACGCGCAGTGAAAGCTAAATACGGTGTGGGCATTTTGCTGCTGCTTTTGCTGGCAGTGCCCGCCTATTCCTGGGCACAAGGCATCCCAATGGTCAATGTGACCGGTAGTGGCAAAGACACGCAATACAGCCTGTCTTTGCAATTGCTGGCACTGATGACGGTGCTCACGCTGCTGCCTTCGCTGCTCTTAATGATGACCTCGTTTGTGCGCATCATCATCGTCATGTCTATTTTGCGCCAGGCCCTGGGTACGGGTCAGACGCCGCCCAACAACGTGCTAGTCGGTATTGCCTTGTTTTTAACGCTGTTCATCATGGCGCCAACGCTCGAAGCGGTGTACCAAAACGCCGCCGTTCCCTACATGGAGCAAGGCATGAAGTTTGATAAAGCCCTGGCGGCCGCCGAGGCTCCGATACGCAGTTTCATGACCAAGCAAACGCGTGAAGACGATATCGGCATGTTTATGCAAATGGCCCGCAACAAGGATGTGGCCAGCGCCGATGCCGTGCCCTTTACCACCTTGGTGCCGGCCTTTATCACCTCCGAGCTGAAAAGCGCTTTCACCATCGGTTTTCTGATTTACATCCCCTTTGTGGTGATTGATTTGATTGTGGCCAGCGTGCTTATGTCCATGGGTATGGCGATGTTGTCGCCCATGATGATTTCCATGCCCTTCAAACTCATGTTGTTTGTGCTGGTCGATGGCTGGAGCCTGATCATGGGTTCGCTGGCGGCCAGCTTTGTCACCTAAATTGCAACAGGAGAAATAGCATGGATATCGCAGCGGTGGTAGATATAGGGCACCAGGCTTTGTGGATGGTGGTGCTGATTTCTGCGCCCTTACTGGGTGTTTCGCTGGCCGTGGGCCTGGTGATCGGCATCATCCAGGCTGCCACCTCGATCAATGAGCAGACGCTGAGCTTCATCCCCAAACTGGCGGCATTGGCTATCACCCTGGCCTTGGTAGGTAGCTGGCAACTGGCCACGCTGGTGGACTACACGCGCGGCCTGTTTCAGAGTATTCCTACGCTTTTCACCTAGGCGCCACAGCGCACTAAGTTTTTTATCATGAACCTGCTGGCCGCCGACCTCATCGAAAGGTTTTATACCTTTTTGTGGCCTATGCTGCGCATCTCGGCGCTGCTCTTGTCGGCACCGATTTTTTCTTTGCGGGCGCTCAACGTGCGCATGCGCGTGCTCTTGGGTGTGGCGCTGACCTGGATGATTTACCCCCTGTTTGACTGGCCGGCTATCGACCCGGTTTCACCCGCAGGATTGGTGGAAGTATTCAACCAAGTCTCGATTGGCTTAATCATGGGCTTGTCGCTGCAAGTTATTACCGCCGCCATCTTGTTGGCAGGGCAGTCCATCTCTACCGCCGTGGGTTTGTCTATGGCCATGCTGATGGACCCCAACTTAGGCAACGTGCCGGTGGTCGCGCAATTTGTGCTTATCTTGTCCACGCTGATTTTTGTTAGTCTGGGCGGACACACCATGCTGCTGGCGCTGCTCGTTGATAGCTTTAACAGCCTGCCGATTGGCAAAGGCCTACTCACTGCCACGGCTTGGGCGCATTTTGTGAAGTGGAGCTCCATGATTTTTCTGGGCGCCGTGCTATTGGCATTGCCGATCATGGTAACCATGCTGTTCATCAACATCGGCCTGGGCGTGGCCACCCGCGCCGCGCCCAGCCTGAACCTTTTTTCGCTGGGCTTGCCGGTCATGATTGTGGCCGGCTTTGCAGTCATGATGGTCGCACTGCCCAGCATGGGCGCACGCATCGAATGGCTCTGGCTGCAGGGCTTTATGGAAATACGGGGCCAGATCAG
>CAMCJY010000127.1 GCA_945875225.1 Comamonas sp. lk
GAAATAACATAGGTAAGTGCTTCGTCCACACTCATTTCCAGTTCAATCACCTCCGAGCGCGGCAGCAACAGAAAATAACCGCCGGTCGGATTGGGCGTGGTGGGAACATAAACGCTGATCAGATCGCCCGGCAAATGGTGGGCTACTTCGCCATTGGGCACGCCGGTTTGGAAAGCAATCGTCCAGCTACCCGGACGCGGAAACTGCACCAGCAAGGCCGTGCGAAACGCATTGCCATTGCTGGAAAAAAGCGTGTCAGACACTTTCTTCACGCTGTTGTAAATCGACTTGACAACCGGTATGTGGGTAAACATACGGTTCCACTGCTTGAGCCACCAGCGACCTGCCACATTGGACACCAAGGCACCGGTCAGCAACATAAAGCCCAGCACCAGCACCACACCCAGACCGGGAATATGGCGCAGCTTCTCCAGCGATGCGCCAAATTGGTCAGAGCTGACTGTCGACATGGCACTTAACAACTGGCCGAACAAGCCGTCCAGCACACTCATCATCCACAGCAACACCCAGAGGGTGATCGCCAGCGGGAGCCACACCATCAGTCCGGTCAGCAGGTATTTTTTAAATGGCACTTTGGAACCCCAGGTAGCAGAAGTCTTGGGCGCGGCGCTCAAGCAGTGGCCGCAGGCGTGGTGCTTGTGGCCGCAGGGGCGCTGGCGACGGGCGCCGCAGTTGTGGCGGCGGGCGCAGTGGCAGGAGCGTCCGTGCCGGCCGAGGGGCTGGCATTGGCAGCACCTGCATCGGACTCGGTTTTTGTTGCCGCAGCGCTGTCACCGGCAGCCGGGGCCTCTGTCTTGCCGCCGCGAAAATCGGTGACATACCAACCCGTGCCCTTGAGTTGGAAGCCGGCAGCCGTCACTTGTTTTTGAAACGCGGACTGACCGCAACTGGAACAATCACTCAAAGGCGCATCGGAGATTTTTTGCAAAACGTCCTTGGCAAATCCGCAAGAGCTGCACTTGTAGGCGTAAATAGGCATGGGGAAAAGCCTTTGGCGGGCGGGTGGCAAAGCCAATGATTATAGTTTGCCTAATGCCAGAAATACCCATTTGCCAGGGCCAGGGTCAGGAGTACGCCCAATATAAAACCACCCAAGCCGTACACCACGGCCTGCAAAAAACCGTGGGTGCGCTGCTGCTGCGCCAGCAAACGGGCTAATACTTCGCGCTGGACAGTATCTTGCGGGCTTTGTTGCAGGTACTGGTGCAAGAGCACGGGCAACTGCGGCAAGACCTTGGCGTACTGCGGTGCCTGTCTTTTGATTTCAGACCAGAGCTTTTGCGGACCCACCTGGTCGCCCATCCATTTTTCCAAAAACGGCTTGGCGGTGGCCCACAGGTCCAGATCGGGGTCGAGCTGGCGGCCCAGGCCCTCGATGTTGAGCAAGGTTTTTTGCAGCAAGACCAGTTGCGGCTGGATTTCTACATGGAAGCGGCGCGAGGTCTGAAACAAACGCAACAAGACCATGCCCAGAGAAATTTCCTTCAGCGGCCGGTCGAAATAAGGCTCGCACACCGCGCGTACGGCCGCCTCCAACTCATCGACCCGGGTGGCCGCAGGCACCCAGCCTGACTCGATATGCAGTTGCGCCACGCGTTTGTAGTCGCGCCGAAAAAAGGCCGCAAAATTTTGCGCTAAATATTCCTTATCCACCTCGGTCAGCGAGCCGACAATGCCAAAGTCCAGCGAGATATAGCGGCCCAGCGTGGCCGGCTCCAAACTCACCTGGATATTGCCCGGGTGCATGTCGGCGTGGAAAAAGCCGTCGCGAAATACCTGGGTAAAAAACAAAGTCACCCCGTCGCGCGCCAGCCTGGGAATGTCCACGCCGGCTGCGCGCAAAGCGTCCACCTGGCTAATGGGCAGGCCGTGCATACGCTCCATCACCAGCACATCGGTGGTGCACAAGTCCCAAAACATTTCAGGAATCAAGACCAGATCCAGGCCTTCCATATTGCGGCGCAACTGCGCGGCGCTGGAAGCCTCGCGGATCAGATCCAACTCGTCGTGCAGATATTTATCAAACTCGACCACCACTTCGCGCGGCTTGAGGCGCCGCCCGTCGTCCGACCAGCGCTCGATAAAGTTGGCCATCGAGCGCATCAGCGCCAGATCCTGGTCAATCGCCGCCAGCATGCCCGGGCGCAGCACCTTGATCGCCACTTCACGCTCGCCGCCCTCGCGTGTGCGCATGATGCCAAAGTGCACTTGGGCAATCGAGGCACTGGCCACCGGTTTACGCTCAAACGACACAAAGAGTTCGGCAATCGGCTTGCCCAGCGACTTTTCAATCGCGGCGACCGCGATATCAGAATCAAAGGGCGGCACCCGGTCTTGCAGTTTGGCTAATTCGTCGGCGATATCCAAAGCTAAGAGGTCACGCCGGGTAGAAATCACCTGACCCAGCTTGACGAATATGGGCCCCAAATGCTCCAGGGCCATGCGCAAACGTGCTCCGCGCGAGGCGTCCAAGCGCCGCCCAAGGCGCAACACACTTGCCAGGGCCCGCGCCCAGCGCTTGGCACCCAAGCTCTCCAAGAAAATGGCATCTAGCCCATAACGAAACACCACATAGGCGATAAACAAGCCCCGGGTAATGCGAATCATGCAGTGCTTTCGGCGTTTGCGCTGCCCGCAGGGCGTACGCTGCCTGCAAACTGCCGCAAGCCTTGCACCATGCGCTGCACGCCCTGCGCCAGCATATGCGCCGGTACATCGCCCACGATGCGCGCCAGGTCGGCTTCGACGTCCCATCGCACATGGTCGATCAGCCAATTGATGTCAGCGGCCAGTTGCACATCGCCTTGCACCTGAACATCGGGTTTGCCGCCGTCCAGCAAAGGCTGCAAGACCTGCCATGGATTGGCCGCTGTCAAGGTCAGTTGCAAGTCCACCGTGTCACCGACCGCGCCCAGTGGCACATGCGCGAACAAGCCCGCCGGGCTGATGCGCAGCTGCAAATGCCATTGCATCCACTGCACTTTAAGCAAGCGCCCCTGCTGTTGCACCAGACGCGCCATAGCCTGTGGTTCTTGCATGAGCACATGGTTGAGCAGCAAAACCACGCGCCTTTGCAATTCGTCAAGCGCCCAGTCGGGCGGGGTCAAAACGGAGGGGCCTTGGGCAAAAAAGTTTTGCGCAAAAGAAAAAGGGGACTGTGTTGCCATAGTCCCCGATTATTCCCGATGTCGCTTGAGCGGCAGCCTGTCAAGGGCACCGCAGCGCAGGCCTACTGCAAAGCCTGTACCCCGGCCACCAGCCAGCCGCCACCGGTTCTGGGTTTGGTCATGTTCCAGACCTCGCGGAAAGGGCTAGGGCTGGCGGCTGCTTCTTCGCGGATCATGCCGGTGAACTCCACGCTGGCCATGTATTCATCAGCCGACTCCTCAATGCCCAGCAAATGCGCGTCGATAGACAAGACCTCGGTCTGGTTGGGCTTGGCGCCGGTGTGGGACTCACGCTCAGAGAGCTGGCTGCGGATTTCGGTCAGCATGCCGTCGGTCATCATGGCACGCAGGCTGCTGATGTCGGCCTTGTCCCAGGCCGCTTGCAAGGTAATGAAATTGGCCTTGGCAGCGCGTATAAAGCCTTCGCTGTCAAAGCCTTCGGGCACGCCCCAGGCCTGCGAACCTGATAGCGCTGAGCCGATCATCGAGCCGCCGCTCGCCGAGGCGCCCTGCAATGGGCTGCCCCGCTGCTCGTGCTCCCAGGGGCGGGCCGAAGCGTCATTGCCCACGTTTTCGGGCCGGTAGGCGGTACGCTGCTGCGTATTCATCGAATCACCGGCATAGGCATAGCCATCACCCTGGGGGCGGCGGTTGCGCATGAAATAACGAAACACCATAAAGGCCAGCATCAGTGCACCGACGATGAGCAATATCTGGCCCATACCCTCGCCAAGGCCCATGGAATGCGCCAGCCAGGCCAAGCCCAGACCTGCTGCCAGACCGCCGAGCATCGCGCCCCAAGGGCGGCTTGGCGCTGCGGCCGCGGCACCCGGCTTGCCCGCTGCATTGCCAATGCCTTGCGAAGGCGCCGCGGGCGCGCTGTCACGCTGGGTGACATTGTTCGATTGACGCCCCATCGATTTGCCACCGGCCAGGCGCCCGGCCTCGGCCTGCAAGCTGAACAACAACATAAAAGTCGCTAAAAAAGCAGTCAACCATTTCATATCGAATCCTTCCAAACTAAAAAAATCTTTTACCCAAGGCTTGGTAAGTGCGGCCCGGACCGCGCTTTGCAAGCGCACCACTAGGCATTGCGCACTTCGTCAGCACTTGATACCCACATGCAACGCCGCTATGCCACCGGTCAGGTTGTGGTAGTCCACATGACCGAAACCACCTATTTGCATCATTGCCTTGAGTTCGTCCTGGCCCGGATGCATGCGGATGGATTCGGCCAAATAACGGTAACTAGCGTCATCACCAGCCACTAGCTTACCTAAGACGGGTAAGACCTTAAACGAATACCAGTCATAGGCCTTTTCCAGGGGCGGGGCTATCTTGGAAAACTCCAGCACCAGCAGCTTGCCGCCCGGGCGCAGCACGCGGCACATCTCTGCCAGCGCCAGGTCTTTGTGCGTCATATTGCGCAGGCCAAAGGCGACACTGACCAGATCGAAATAGCCATCGGCAAAGGGCAGGCGCTCGGCGTCGCAGACCACCGTGGGCAGCAGCACACCGGCGTCGAGCAGGCGGTTACGCCCGGTGCTGAGCATGGCGCGGTTGATGTCAGTATGCACCACCTGCCCGCGTTTGCCCACTTTGCCGGCAAAGGCCAGCGCCAGGTCGCCCGTGCCGCCGGCAATGTCCAGGGCTTTGTCGCCTTCCTGCGGGTTCGCCACCAGCACGGTGTAGGCCTTCCAAGCGCGGTGCAAGCCGCCGGACATCAGGTCGTTCATGACATCGTATTTGGATGCCACCGAATCAAAAACGCCACGCACACGGCGCGCTTTTTCCGCCTCGTCGACCGACTGAAATCCAAAATGCGTGGTGCTCATGGTGCGCTACCCGGTTCAATGGCTGGCGCAACCAGGGGCAGCGGCCAGGGGCATCGGCCCGTCACGTTCGCGCCCGGCCTCTTGCAAGCGCTTTTCATAATCGCCCCACAAGCGCTCCTGCTCGGCACCCAAGAAATACAAATAGTCCCAGGAAAAAATGCCGGTGTCATGCCCATCGGAAAAGCGCGGTTGCACCGCGTAATTACCCACCGGGTCTAGGGCGTCCAGGTCCACCAGGCGTTTGCCGGTTTGCAGCACCTCCTGCCCCGGCCCATGGCCCTGCACTTCGGCTGATGGGGAATAAATCCGCATTAATTCAAAAGGAATACGGAAGTCGGCACCATCTGAAAAACTGATTTGCAAAACGCGCGACTGGCTATGTACCGTCAGGTCTTGCGGGGTGGGGGAATGTTTGCTCAGGCCGGCCATAGCTTTCAAATCAAGTGTTATCAAAGCGAGCCAAGGGCAGGCCCCGCTAGAACGCAACTGTAACCGCCTACACGAGTACCCGCTCTATGCCCCCGGCATTGGCCTTTTGCACATAGGCGGGCAGCCATTGCTCGCCCAGGATAAGGCGCGCCATCTCGACCACGATGTAGTCCGCTTCCAGCAATCCGTTGTTCAGGTCATTGCCATAGCGGCTCAGGCCTTGCAAGCAACTGGGGCAGCTGGTGAGGATTTTGGTAGGTCCGGTTACGGCAAGGCCCCGATCCGCTTTAAGCGCCGCCAGATCGTCTGCGCCTTGGCGCAGTTCTTCTTCCTTGCGGAAGCGAATTTGCGTAGAAATATCAGGCCGGGTCACGCCCAAGGTGCCAGACTCGCCGCAGCAGCGTTCGTTTTTGAGCACGGTATCGCCCACCAAGGCTTTGACGGTTTTCATGGGGTCCTGGAGCTTCATGGGGCTGTGGCAAGGGTCGTGGTACAGATAGCCGCCCGCGTTTTGGGTGGCGCCTTCGGTGCCAAGTGCCGCATCCAAAGTGATGCCCTTTTCCAATAAGTATTCATGGATGTCGATGATGCGGCAGCCCGGGAATATTTTGTCGAACTGATAGCCTTGTAATTGGTCATAGCAGGTACCGCAACTGACCACCACGGTTTTGATGTCCAAGTAGTTCAGGGTATTGGCCACGCGGTGAAACAGCACG
>CAMCJY010000128.1 GCA_945875225.1 Comamonas sp. lk
GGGCATGGTGGCGCTGCGTTCACAGCTTTTAATCCACGCGCGCCAGCCCTGCCCTAGGGCGTCTTGCTGCAGGCCGGGTAATGCGTCCCAGCCTACCCCCACCCAGCGACTGCGCGTCTGGACGATGGTTTGGCCGGTTTCGACTTTAGGCGCCATAACAAGCGCTGGCGCAGCGGATGCTGCTGGCGTGCGGTCTTCAACCGGAGCGCTGTTGGGGCTACTGGCGCAGCCGCCCAGGCTTCCTACAATCAGCGCGGACATCACTGCGCCAGCAAACCACCCCATGACCCTGATTATTTTGGAAGCACTTGGCGCTGGCCTGATACTTGTCGCCATCGTGTGGTGGACCATGTTTTCCGGGCGCAAAAACGGGGAATTGCCGCCCGAGTCTTCGGACGAAGAAACGCCCCCCAGGCCGTAAGCTTTTTTCACAACAAGCGGTGCTGCAAGGCCGGTAGTTGCATGCGGCAACGGGCTACTTGTGCAACATCGAGCTCGGCCAGCACCACGCCAGGCTCTTGCGCCTGCTGCGCCAGCACCGCGCCCCAAGGGTCAATCGCCAGCGACTGGCCCCAGGTGCGCCGCCCGTTGGGGTGCGTGCCGCCTTGCGCGGCGGCTACTACAAAGCTGAGGTTTTCTACCGCGCGCGCGCGCAGCAGCAACTCCCAATGCGCCTGGCCGGTGGTGTAAGTAAAAGCGCTGGGCACCAGCAACAAGTCCGCACCAGCTGCGGAGTGTGTGCGGTACAACTCGGCAAAGCGCAAGTCGTAGCAAACACTCAAACCCACGGTCCACGCATGCCCATCGCGCGAGGGCAGCGCAAACTGCACCGGCTGGTGGCCCGCTTGCAGCACGCGTGATTCGTCATAGGACTCGGTGCCATTGTCAAAGCGGAACAAATGGATTTTGTCGTAGCGCGCAGCGCAAACGCCTTGCGGATCAAACGCCAGGCTGGTGTTAAACGCTTTGTCGCTAGGGCCTGCCTCGCTGGTGGACAAAGGTAGCGTACCGCCCACAATCCACAGGCCCAGACGGCGCGCCTGTTCAGACAAAAAGTCTTGGATCGGGCCGCTGCCAAATTGCTCTTGGATGGCCAGTTTTTCGCCATCGTGTTGACCTATCAGGCAAAAGTATTCCGGCAATACGGCCAGCTCGGCGCCGGCTTGGGCCGCTTGCGCCAAGAGCTTGGCTGCCTGGGCCAGGTTGTCCGCCACCACACCGGTAGATACCATTTGAATTGCTGCGACTTGCATAGCGCACTCCTGATAAACGGGTTGAATAACAATGCCTGGGCGGCTTACTTGGCTGTGTTGTCGCGTTCCACCTTGGTGACGCGCGGCTCTACCCAGGTGCCGTCAATAAAAAACTCATGCGTATTGGCCTGCACCAGTGGCTTAAGCAAGAGCCACTGCGCCAGCAGCGAATAAATGCCCACCACGGGGTTCACAGCGGTATAGACCAGGGCGGCGCCAGCGGCATTGATCTCAGGAATCACCACCACCTTAATTGCTTGGGTTTCCTTGGCAATATCGGCGCTGCCTTCCATCAAGACCACCGCATTAGGCCCTTTCATTTGCAAATTATTGGTGCGCGCCTGGCCTTTAGAAATGTTGGCGTCTCCGCGCACAAAATCAAAGGTGAAGCCTTCGCTAAACACATCCCGAAAATCTAGCATCAAACGTCGCGGCAGCGATTGCAAACTCAGCACGCCCAGCAGCTTACCGATATTGGGCTCGGTCTTGAGAAACTGCCCGTCCTCAATGGCCACATTAAAGCTGCCCGTCATGCTGGGGTAGTCCACCGTAATGGGCGAGCCTAGCCAGCCTACCTGCCCTTGGATTTTCCCCTTGCCTTTGCGGATCACATTCTTCATACCGTAGCGCGCCAGCAAGTCGCCCGAGTCCTTGATGTCCAGTTGGAAGTCCAGTTGCGTGCGGCGTCGATCGCGCATGGAGTCGGCCGGCACATTGGCCGCCGCGCCGGGCGCCGGGGCTTGCAAGCGCCAGGAGCCGCTGGCGTTGAGTACCGCCTCAGGCATGGTGACAACAAAGCGCTTGAGCAACCACTCGCGCTGGGCATCGCGCGCGTTGGGCGACACCTGGTTGACGGCTTCGACTTCTAGCCGCCCCAGCTTGCGGCCTTGCAACTCAAATTCCTCGGCCACCACATCCAGCGCCGGGATGCTGGAGGGTTGCTCGTCTAGCAATTTGTCCACTTCTTGCGCCGCTTTGCTATTGAGTGTCAGTCGGCTCAGGCGCGCATACAAGCGGCCTGCATTGCCGCTGTCGGCCGCTGCACCGCCCAGGCCGGCCTGGCGGTATTCCAACTGGCCACTGAACTCGGTGGCCTCCACCTGCGAACGCCATAGATTTCCGGTGCGCGTGGCCTTGAGGTTGACTGCATGCACCGCATGGCCGCCCCAGCTAATTTCGCGCGCCCGCAATTGCAGCGCATTAGGCAGAAAATCAGTGCCCAGATCAAACTGGGGTGTGTTGATTTTTATGCGCGTGCCCACGCTATTGCTCACACCGCTAAAGAGTGCCGACCAGCTATCCACATCCAGCGCGTCCATGCTGAGGCGGGCGGAAATACCTTGCGTCGGCATGGCCAGGGCCTCGTTGGCGCCGGTGCCCAGGGCCATGGTGCCACGCAGCACACGCGGTGCTGCGCCTGCGATGTCACGCAACAAATTGACGCTGGCGATGGCGCCCAGGCTCACCTGCCACTGCTCCTGGGTCTTTGCCACCGGCGCGCTGCCGGCAAGCAAGGGCGCCGACACTTGCAGGCGCAATGGCAGCGTGGCCTCGGCGCTTTTGTTCAACGGCGCAGGCAGAGCCAGTGCCATTCCTTGCAAATTAGCATTCACCGTAATGTCAGGCACACCCAAGCGCATCATGATCGTCGCCTGGTACGGGGTCGCGCCCTTGGCATAGTGCGCCAAGTTGGCCAGCGCGCCGAGCTCAACGGCTTCGCGCAAACCCTCGGCGGCCACCCGCCCGTCCAGTCGTAAAGTGGCCGGGCTGGCTTTGATGCTGGCGCCCGCGTCCGCAGGTTTGGGACCAGCGGCGGCGCTAAGCATCCCAGCGCTGAGGTTTCCCAAACTGCCTTCGATGCGCACGTCACCGCCGAATAAACGCCCGGTCACACCGTTGACGTTGTAGTCAAGCTCGGTGAAGTTGATCGGTCCGCGTGCGCTCAGCACTCGCGGCGTGGAAGGCAGGATTTGCACATCATTGCCTTGCAGATTAACGCTGCCATTGACCGTCATGCGGTCGGTATCGGCCAGCGGGAAATCGAGTTTGACGCGGTACTCGGCCAGGCCGTTGACCGAGGCCTTGGCCAATGCCTGCCCAGTCATCTCGGCCAGGGGTGAATTATTGGCCACGGTTAAGGCGTCTGCCAGCGGCCCGCGCCCTTGCGCGTTGACGGAAACCGTGGAGTTGCCGTACAAATTGTTAATCACTGCATCGCCGCGCAGCATAGGCACCGTTCCCCAAAGGCCGCGCATGCTATTGAGGTAGAGCGCGTTTTGGTCTATCACCAGCTCGCCATTGAGCTGGGTAAACACGGGCCAAGGCAGCTTGCCTGGCGGCATTTGCGCGGCGGGCACGTAGGCGAAAGTGGCATTACTGAGATTGGCTGAAACGCGGAACTGGCCCTGACGCGCTTGCGCAAACGGAAACGCACGCAAGTCGCCTTTGAGTTTGAGTTTGATGTCCGACGCCGCGCCCGCGCGCACTGCATCGCGCACATAGTCGCGCAGGTCTTTAGAAAGCGACAGCGGCAAATAGCGCTGCACACGCGCCAGCTCCAGGCGCGCAAAACGCCCTTGCACATCGACGCTGCCCGGGCCGGAGCCGCTTGCCTGCATCGTCCATTGCCCCTCCAATTCGCCCTGCACATCGGCGTTGCCAATGCGCACCTTGCTGGCGCTGACGGTCCAGCCGGCGGGTGTGTTTTTCCATTGAAAGTCCGCGCTCAGTGCGTCGACAGGCACCAGGGGTTCTGACAAGTGCCGGCCGAGGTCTAAGACGCCTTTGTTCATCACCAGATGCGCGCGCCCGCCGCGTTCGCTCAGGTCAAGCTCCAGGTCCAGGCCACGAAAGCCGGGCATTCCTTCGCCTTGCGCCGCCATCCCGGCTTCTTGAATGCGGCCTTTGAGGGCAAAGGTATCCGGCGCGCTGACAGCGCCGGTCCAGCTCGCCTGAAAACCTTGCACGATGCCCACGGGCTGGTAGGACTCCAAGACCGCGCGCAGCTTGGCCTCCATAGGAAAGCGTTGTGCAACTTGGCTTAATGCGCCCAAGTCCAGCCGTTCGGCAACAAGTTCGCCATGTGCCGGCGAGGAGTCGATCTTGGCCCCCTTGCCCTCTTGCGCATCCCATATGGACAAACGCGCATTACCCCCGGGCCAGCGTACGCCATCGGCAGTGACAAACTGCAAGCCCTCGCTGGTGTACTCCATGCCACCGACTATGCTGCGTGCAGCCAAGCGCCCGGATGCGGCGGGCATGACGATGGAGGCCATTTGCTCCCCCTGGCCCAACTCCACATCCTTGACCAGTACATCGGCTGTGGCGCCTGTGAATTGGCCGCGCTGTACATCGGCCCAGACCCGCACGCTGCCGCGCCCCTGGCTGACGTGCGTGCCCAAATCCACATAGTTACGCAGCTGGCCCCAGTCCACATCGCCAAACAGGGCATACATCTGGCCCGACCAGGTCTTGACCTCGCCGACATGCAAAGCCAGCACCGGGTGGCTAAATTGCCCTTGCACCGTAAAGCGATCACCCCATTGGCTCGGGGGGCTGGCATCGAGCCGAAAGCTGTGGCCAAAACGCCGGTTGCGCAGTACCAGGTCCACATCGGACAAGTCAAGCGGCGCCGCGCTGCGCATTTCATCGGTCCAGCGCAGCTGGCCGTGACGGATCGCGATTTCGGGCTGGCTAAAGAGCCAGTCGCTCGCCGCATCGGGCGCATCGTCCATAGGGCTCAGTTGCAAGCCGGCAATCCAGATGGAGCGGTCGGCGGCGCGCCGTATATCCAGCGCAGCGCCTTCTACATACAACTGCTCTAAGTTGCCTGCGGCCAGCGAACGGGGGGAAATCGCCGCCCGTACCGTGGGCAGCGTCAGCGCCACACGGCCTTCTTTGTCCACTAATTGCACATCATGCAGCGCAAGCGAAGGGATGAGACCGTTGGATATCGCTTCGATAGTGCCAATGCGTACCCCGATTCCTAATCGCTGCGTGGCCTGTTCTTGCAGCCAGGGGCGCAAAGTGTCGATTCGCGGCACAATGGCAAAGTGCAACACCGCCCAGAACAAGACAAACAGCAGCCACCCGGCACCGACCAAGCGCAGCAGCCACTTAGCCAAGAACGCGACGGTCGACAGGGTACGCGAGGGGATGGTTGGAGCTTCAGTCATTGGCGCGTGCAGTCAAGCATGGAATTATGACCCGCAATATCCCCGCTTCCCGCTCCGAGTACGCACGATTTGCGCAAAGAGTGCGCAGGCGTTATGGCGCAGGACTTGCTATGTTGCCAGAGGGTCTGCCCGACGCATCTGCGCAGCAAGCGCTCTATCAAACTTTGCGTGCTCAAGGGCTGGAGGTCGGAGAGGCTTTGCGCATCACCCGCCAACATGTGCTCGAACGCCTGCTGGTATTGGACTGCGATGCGGGCCTGGACCTGCGTGGTGTCACACAGTGCATGACGGAACTGGCCGAACTCGCACTGTGCGAAGCCTAGGCGCAGGCCAGTGCCGATGTGCAATCCGTGCATGGCGCCCCCTGCAAACTCGATGGCAGCGCCAGCGCGCTGTGCATCATAGGCATGGGCAAACTGGGTGCGCGCGAGCTCAATGTTTCTAGCGACATCGACTTGATTTATGTGTACGAAGCCGATGGCGACACGCTTGGCAACAGCGAAGGGCGCGCTCGCATCTCCAACCAGGAGTATTACGGCAAACTGGTGCGCGCGCTCTATACCTTGCTGGGCGACACCACCGAGCACGGTTTTGTGTTTCGGGTGGACCTGGCCCTGCGCCCCAACGGCAACTCCGGCCCGCCTGCGGTGTCGCTGGGCGCTTTAGAGGAATATTTCCAAACCCAAGGCCGGGAGTGGGAGCGTTTTGCCTGGCTCAAAAGCCGTGT
>CAMCJY010000129.1 GCA_945875225.1 Comamonas sp. lk
GCAGCTTGCGCGTTCAGCGCATTGCGCTCCAAGTAGTCCGGCATATGCAGCCAATAGATGCCGCGCACGTATTCGCGCCACCCCAGAATCTGGCGAACAAAGCCCTCCACAGCCGCCAGTGGTGCGTCGCCTTTGCTATGGGCATCCACGGCGGCCTGGACGACTTCGCGCGGGTTGAGCAGCTTCAGGTTGAGGGCGCAGCTCAGGTGCGAATGGTAAAGCCAGGCCTCACCCGCCCACATCGCATCTTCATATTTCCCAAAGAGTGGCAGGCGCTGTGCGATAAATGTCTGTAGGGCCAGCAAAGCCTGTGGACGTGTCACGGGCCAAGCGAAGCTGTGCAAACTGCCGGGGTGCTCGGCGAAGCGTGTTTCGACGAGTGCCAAAACCTCTTGGGTGATGCCATCCGGCGCAAAGCGGCTTGGCGGCGGAACGTTCTGCGGGCCCGCTTTGCCAAAGGCTTCGCGGTTGTCGGCATCAAAATTCCATTGCCCGCCCACCGGCTCTTTGCCGTCCATCAGGATATTGTGTTTGCGGCGCAGTTCGCGGTACCAATACTCCAGGCGCAGCTGCTTCCTGCCCTGGGCATGGCTAGCAAATTCGCGCACCGTGCTAAAAAAATGGGCGTCATCGCGCAGGTCCAAAGCTAAGGCGTGCTCTTTAGCCACAGTGCGTAGGCTTTGCAGCACCCGCCAATCGCCCGGTGCGCTCATTACCAGCGCGGCGGGCTGAAGGCGGGCAATCGCCTTACTTAGTTCCAGCGCTAAGGTGCCTGCGTTGCCCGGCGCTTCCAAGCGCGTGTAGTCCAAGGGTAGGCCCAGCTCGCGCAAGCTTTGCCCAAAGTGGCGCATGGCACTTAGAAACACGGCAATACGCTGCTTGGCCGACCAGACATGGGTGGACTCCTCGTCCACCTCGGCCATCCAGACCACGTCTTGTGCCGCATCAAAGCCATGAAAAGCACTGGACTGCTGGTCGAGCTGATCCCCCAAAACAATGACCAGGTGACGAACCTGGGCGGGCCGTGCCGACGGGAGGCTGAGCGCCTCAGCCATGTGCAGCCTTGCCGGCAAGGGCCTTCTTTCTGTCGCGGCATGCATCTGAGCAATACAAGACCGAATCCCAGTTCTTCGCCCAAGACTTGCGCCAGGTCATGCTGCGACCGCACACTGCGCAGAGTTTGCTCGGCAGCGACTGCTTATTGCCCTTAAAGCCGGTTTTCATTTGTGTGCCAAAAGTGTGAAGCGAAAAACAGGGCTTGCCCGATAAGCAGGCATGGCCAGCTTGCGATGTTTACCAAGGTATTTCAACGCCTTTGTAGTCCAGGAAGTAGGCCCCTGACTTGGCTTGCAGTGCTTTCAGAGCATGAAGCATTCCCGAAACGGATTGCGCGGGCTCCAGAATTTGGCTGTAAGAGCTCGTAAATGGTTGCGAGAGTTTAGACTTTACCGTTCCAGGTTGCAGGGCTACGACGCGCAAATCTGGGTTTTTGCGCTGCAGTTCGATAGCCGCTGTTTGCATAATCATGTTCAAAGCAGCCTTTGAACTACGGTAACCGTACCATCCGCCTTTTTTGTTGTCGGTGATGCTGCCAACCCGCGCAGACAGCTTTGCATAAACCGATGCGCCCCTTGCAAGTAGGGGCGAAAAATGACGCAGTACCAGTGCCGGACCAACTGCATTGATCAAAAATGCCTGCATTAAATGGTCTGGCTGAAGGCTGCTGAGTGCCTTTTCCGGACCCACTCCGTTGATCGCTATTGCGCCGGTCGCGTCGATAATTAGGTGATAGGGACCCTTGCCACTGGCCAGAGTTGCCTGCGCACGGATAGATTCGTGGTTGCTAAGATCGAAGTCGCTGTGCGAACCGCGGGAGACAAGCTCCACATGCGCGCATTGAGAATCTGCACAAAACGCTTGCGCGAAGGCAGCTCCAATAGCTCCGCCCGAGCCGACCACCAGCGCTTGGTAAGGGCCCGAGGCAAAAAGCGGGGAAGTGTCAATCATGAAGCCTTTTTCGCATACGCCGAGCACCATCCCTTGGCGGTCACTTGCTTGCCTGCAAAAAGCGGGCACCCTCCGGCGGCAGCGTTGGGCGCACCTTGAAATAGGGCGCAATTGACGCAGGCCTGGCCCGCGGCAAACTTTGTTTGTTTTGTTTTATCTACTTTAGCGGCATCGGCTTTGTAGCCGAGTGCAACGGCTTGGGAATCCGCCTCGGCGAGTATGGCCTGTGCGCTTGCTTGCGTTGCCATGGCGGCACCCAGTCCCATGGTGACTGTTTGCAGTAAAAAAACTCTTCTTCCTGCGGATGCTTTATTTATCATGGTGAACCCTTCGTTAAAAATCCAGTAAATACCGGGGGATTAAAAATTCGATGCTAAGAAAATATTTTTTGTAGCTTCGGGCGAAAACTTAAAAATGTTTCATACCCGAACTCCATAAGCTTTAGCATGCCCGGCAATCGGCCCAAGCGGGCCAGGTTTTTCCAGCCCGGCAGTTGTTCCCAAAGATGGACGAAGGCGACGGCACCTGAGACTATTGAACCGTCAGGCGTGATGACGTGGAAGCGTTGCATCAGAGCTTCCCTGCTTTGCCCGGAGGGTGCTACAAGTTTCGAGCTTGAGACATCAAGCCAGCAAATCTCACCGAGTGGATCACCTTTTTTGTATTGGTTAATCTCACGACTGCAAATCGGACAAGAGCCGTCGTACAAGACGGTTGTAGGCACAGGTGGGGCTTGCATTGTTAAGCGGTCTCTGAATTTTGGTCTTCAAACGTGTCTTCGTGCACATGCATTATTCTTTTTGGCGCGATATTTTCGTCATAAAGTATGGGGCCTTTATAGGCGAAGGTTGCTTGTTCCAAGAGCTCGTCTGAGCAATCGCGTTGTTCGATGTGCAGGTTCACCAGCGTCAATCGGCATTCGCGAATAGTTTTCTTTAGCCTTTTGAAAATATTCACCATTTGGCGCTCATCTTCAACTTCGTGGATCCATTGCCAAGCCTGCCCCGTGGGGACTTTGCGGCCCTTACCGCTTCGATTCCATAATATGTAAGAAATTTTCATGCGATTTCCTCAGGCATGCGCTGGCAGCGTGAACTTCGCCAGATCAAACACCCAACTTGGAGCCAAGGGCGGACTAGGCGGGCGCAAGGGCTTGAGGTGAAAAGCGGTATGGCTTGTGTTGGTATCCGCGTCGTCGTTCGCATCCGCAGGGAATCGCTCAAGGACGTCGATCAAGCGGCAAGCTTGAAGGTACTGACAAACGGTTTCGTCTAATTGAATTGCCAGCGCTAGTGCAGCCTGGCTCTCGGGGCTGACATGCCCAGCTTTGGGAGGTATATCGCTGCCTTCAAAGCAAGAAACCACATCCCAAACCGAGAGATCCTTAATGAGGTGCTGGAGCTGGTAGCCGCCACCCGGACCGCGGTAGGAGCGAATCAGGCCGCCGCTCTTTAGTTGTTTCACAATGATTTCGGTACTGGACAAGCACAGTCCAATGTGCCTGGCCAGTCTCGTCGTGGGTACCGGTTGTTGCCGCGAAGATGCCGCAATAATCCCGATGGCGCGGAGGCCTTGCATGGCGTGAAGACTAAAAAACATAGGATATGCATAAGTTGTGATGCAATGAATTTACCACTGAAGAGTATTTATGTATACAATCGGTGAAAATATCCCGAATTACCTATTCAATTTCTATTCAAACTATGAACAACAAAGCAAACTCCAGTGGTGCGGTGCACAAGATTGGCGCGGTTTCCAATTTGAGTGGTGTACCCACCCCAACCCTGCGGGTGTGGGAACTGCGCTACGGCACCTTTACCCCGGAGAAGTCCCAAGGCCAGCATCGCCTGTATACCGACGATGATGTGCTCAGAGCAACCCTACTTAAGCGGCTCACTGAACGTGGCCATGCCATCAGTAGCCTTGCCCACTTCTCATCGCAGGATCTCAACGCCTTATTGATGCAGGGACAGGATGCGATTCGATCACGCACCGATGCACGTCTGGCCGGTCAGCCTGCATCTATGGTCATCGTCGGCGTGGCCTTGGCCAGTCGTATCGAATCGAAAAAATTTACCCTGGGGTTCATCAACCAGGACATTAAGGTGACAAATATTTTCAACGATTTGCCGCACGCGCTTGGGGCAACATTTGAACGTCAAGTTCCCTTTTTGCTAGTAAAGGTCAATTCCTTGCATGCCGGTATGCAGATCGACATACATCGATTGGCGCAAAACTGTAAAGCGCTGCAGGTGCTGGTTTTATACAATTTTGGCCAAGAGAAGATCATTGAATTGATGAAACGCTCCGGTATGATGGTTCGCAAAGACCCTATGTCGGATTCCGATTTGGCGGATTTGATTAATTCCGCCCTACTGGTGGGCACCGAAAAGGAGTCCACCGGTTTGGTAGTTGGCAGTTTGATACCACCCAGGAAATACAGCGAAGCAACGCTTAACCGCGTAGCCAATATCTCCACCAATGTTCTTTGCGAATGCCCGCGTCATGTTGCCGAACTCATCACCCAGCTAGCGAATTTTGAGCAGTACAGTCACGAATGCCTAAACAAGTCCTCCGAAGATTCGCATCTGCACGCCTACCTGAGTTCGGTTTCCGGTTCTGCGCGCGCACTGTTCGAGAGTGCCTTGGAAATGGTGGCAAATCATGAGGGTATTGCGCTTGATGAAAATGTTCAGGAATAAAACTTTTGCCATGGCGAGTGCATGTGGCTTTCAGTCATCCATTTGCTTAGAAAAAGGGGCTTAAATGAGCGAGGATATTCGGTGCTGCGGTACGGGTACGTGCATCATCAATTCGGACGGTGAGTGCTGGTGTGGGCAGCGCTGGGATGGGGAAAAAATGTGTTTTCAAAAGCCACTGTCGCAAGGCCTTGGGCGAAGTCAGGAAAGCCCGCAGGACATTGCGCAAGCCATGGACAGTCCGGACTAAGCCGTCATCGCCCGCTGATTGTTTTGTAGTGATGAGCAGGCGTACATCTGTATGGGTATTGCTGATGCTTTGTTTCGCGGTCACCGCGTCTCACATAGGCTGCACGCAACGGGATAACGGAACCTTGATGGTGTTAGACGGACGAGAAATTGATGTTGCAGGTATTGCCGGCGATCAATGGACGCAAATGACAAGAAACTGCAGTGGTGTTTTACGCCTAAGGCCTGCGGACAAAAATTACGAGATGGCGCTCAGTGTGATTCGCGCCTACAGTCCGCCCCATTCCGAATCAGTCCGACTTGCCGGCGTATGGGCTATAGATCAATGGGTTTTAGTCGAGGCGGAATTTGATGATTTATTACCCGCAGTGGTGCTGATAAATGCTTCAGGCCTCGAGCCCCAAATTATTGGCAACGCGGTTTGGAGCGGGTACACCAAGCCGTGGAAAGCTGCCCCCTTCATTCGAGATTACCTTGTCAGGCAGGTGCCTGATTTGCCGCCATCGCTTGCGGCTTGTTTTGATCCTCAATCGCTTTCATTTAAGTAAAAAAACCTATGCGTTTTTCAAACACTAGAACTCCGCCTGTAGCCCTGCTTCTGGGGTTTTGCGGTCTTGTGCCGTTTGTGACTCTGGCTGCCTTGAGTTTTGTTGTTTCCTCGGTGCATAGGCCGGCTGTTACTTTTAGCTTGCTAGCCTATGGTGCCACTATAGTTAGTTTTCTAGGTGCTATCCACTGGGGGTTAACGATGGTTGAAAATATCCCAAGTAAACGGCAGTTGCTTTGGGGGGTGTTGCCAAGTTTGCTAGCGTGGGTCAGCTTGTTGGTTCAAGTCGAATGGGGTCTCTTCTTAGTGGCGGTAGTGCTTTTATTGTCTCTGGTGGTTGACTACCAAATTTACCCCGAATTTGGACTCGATCATTGGTTAGGCATGCGATTGATTTTGAGCATTGTTGCAATTGTCTCTACCGTGTTACCTGCACTTTTGGGCTTGGGAGTGCTGTTCTAGTCCGCGGCCCACGTACCAGGTTTTTTGAATCTTGTGGAGATTTTCCTGCCTCATGACTTTTGACGCTGATCGAATTGCGAATGCGCGCGCGCAATGGCGCTGGCGGGGCGTGGATCGACCGCCGTTTGCCGATGTTCCAGCATCGGGACAGGTTTCGGTGTGGGA
>CAMCJY010000130.1 GCA_945875225.1 Comamonas sp. lk
TGCCAATTTACGGCCTGAGCCTGGGCTTGCCTGCGGGGCAAGCGGCCCTACTGCTTTCCTTGAGCGGTTTGGGTGGCACGCTGTGCGCCATTCCCGCAGGCATGGTGGCCGACCGCTTTGCTTCGCCCGAATTGGGGCGGCGCAGACTGATGGTGCTGCTGGCGGTGCTTCTGTTCTTATCCGGTGCTTTGGTGCTGGCGGTGGAACAGCTCACCACGCTGGTGTGGGCAGTGGCCCTTCTGTGGGGCTCGGCCGGCGGCACGCTCTACACCCTCACCATGTTTGACATCGGCAGCCGGGAAACCGGCATTACCTTGGTGAACAGCACCGCAGTGCTGGTGCTGACCTACACCCTGGGCGCGCTGGTCGCCTCCTCCGCGGCGGGGCTAATGCTGGACTGGTCGCCCGGTACCGGCCTGTCGTTGATGCTGATGACCGTGGCCGGTGGCGGTACGCTTGCGTTTGCGCAAAGTGCGCGGGCATTGGCGCGAGCGCAAAGCGCTCGGTGCGGACCTAAGCGCCTTTCTTAACGCAAACGGCTACCCACGATGCCCAGCGTCAGCGGGTGAAAAAAGAACTCGCCGTCCTCGCCTTTTTCATTGGTGCCCACCACCACATAGCAACCGGCCATATCGCCAATGCGGCGCACTTTGTAGCCCTTGGTTTCCAGCAATTTGGACAGCTTGTCAGAAGCCGTCCAACCCGCTTTCGGGCCGGAGTTGCACTTGGGCGGTGACTGGGCAAAAGCCAGGGTGCTGAGCAGGCAGGAAATGCCAATGAAAAAAAGGCGACACTGTTTACGCATGGCGTCCTAGAAATTAAAAGCGACACGCCATTGTGCACCGGAGCGCATCACCCACCGATAACAGCCCTTTTGCTTGCAGTGACCCCCCAGGATAGAGCCGGCGGGCCGCCCACAGACCAGTACGCCATTACGCGGCCGCCTCTGGCGCAGCCTGGCCTTTTGCAGGATGGCGATAGGCGCGTCGACTTCAGCCATTCAGCATCGGGTAGAGCGATAGCAGCAAGGCAGCGGCCATGCTGCAGTTGAACACCCGCATACGGAACGGGTCTTGCAAATAGCTGCGTAGCGCGCTGCCAAAACCTACCCATACGGACGAGCAGGGAAAGCCCAGCGCCACATACATCAGCCCCAGCGGCGCAATCTGCAGCAAACCGGCGCCCGGCGGCACGTAAGCACTCATGATGGTGACCGCCATCACCCAGGCTTTGGGGTTAACCCACTGAAATAAGACCGCGCCCCAAAAACCTAAGGGTTTGGCCTCGTCTTGGGCACCGGGCGCTGGCCTTGCTTGCGAGGTTTGCGGCGTCTGGACGCTATGCAATCCATCGTCCAGAGCAGCAGGGGCCGAAACATGGGGCCGCGCGCTGGCCAAACTCCAGGCCATCCAGACCATGTAGGCAGCGCCCGCAAAGCGCACCAGGTTATAAAAAGTGGGGAACTGCACCAACACCGCATGCAGGCCCAGGCCCACGGCGATGAGCATGAAGCCAAAGCCCAGTTGCACACCCATCAGGTGCGCCAGCGTACGCCGGTAGCCAAAATGCACGCCCGAAGCCATGAGCATGGTGTTATTCGGGCCGGGGGTGATGGAGCTGACCAGCATAAACAAGGCCGCGCCCCACCATTGCTCTGGCGTCAATCCGCCTTCTCCCGATCAGCGTTTACTTTTGCTTCTGCAATTGCCTCTGCGCCTGTGGGCACAGCAGGCACGGCCAGCATAGAAAAACGCTTACCCGCAAATACCACCGCCACCACGGCCAACGCAAAGCCCAGTGTCATCACCTCTAGCGACTCGCCCAGCAAAGGAACGGCCGCCAAAATCGAGAAAAACGGTTGCAGCAATTGCAATTGGCTGACGCGCAAAGCGCCGCCCATGGCCAAGCCACGGTACCAAGCAAAAAAGCCTGCCCACATCGAAAACACACCCACATAGCCCAGCGCCAACCAGGATGTGGTGTGGATGGCCTGCTGCGGCCAGTTCCATAAAGCACCAGGCACGGTCAAGGGCAAGGCCATGACGCAGACCCAGCAAATCACCCGCTCTGCGCCCAGCGAGGGCGTCACTTGTGCGCCATACACATAACCCACAGCCGCCGAAAGAATTGCGCCCAGCAGCAACAAGTCGGCCCACTCAGGCACAAAGCCCAAACCTTGCTGGTAGGCGCGTAGCAATGAAAAAACCAGTACCAGCAAGGCGCCCAACACCGCACACACCCAAAACGCCAGGCGCGCGCGCAAGTGCAGTACCCAGGCTGACAAAGCGGCCGTGGCCAAGGGCAGTAGCGCAGTAAACACCGCCGCATGGCCAGAGGTGACATGGCGCAGAGCAAAGCCCAGCAGCAGCGGGAAACCAATCACATTACCCAGCAGCGCAAAAAACAAAGGCTTGCGCTGTGCCTTCGTAGGCCAGGGCGAGCGTGTAAAGAGCAAAAACACTACCGACAAAGCCCCGGCCAGCGCGGCGCGCCCAAAGGTAATAAACCAGGCCGAGAGTTGCGGGTCATCGGTGGTGCCGGTGGCCAGACGCGTCATGGGCAGCGTGACGGCAAACACCACAACGGCCAAGAGGCCCAACCACATGCCCAGGGTTTGCTCGCGCTGGCTCAAGCGCCTAGCATCCATAGGGCCGTCAGCACCAGCAAAGCGGCCATGGCGCGGTTAAACCACTGCAAGCGCAAACCGGTGGGCATATCGTCGCGCAGCGGGCCGCTCAGCCATTGGCGCGCCATGGAGCCAAGCACGGCGTAAAACAAATTGCTGAAAAATCCAAAAGCCAGCATCAACGGCAAAGTGATCGCAAAACGCGCCAGCACATCTTCGCGCCCGGCCAGCCAGCCGCCCACCACGGTTAGCGCAAGCATCCAAGCCTTGATGTTCACAAACTGCAAGAGCACGCCCTGGCGAAAGCCCACGTTCAATGCCGCTGCATCGGCCTGCGCCAGGCTTTTGGTGGTCGCCAGCTTAAAGGCCAGCCACAGCAAATAAGCCACGCCCAGGCCTTGAATAGCCAGGCGCAACATAGGCACCGCCAGCACCATCGCCCCCAGTCCGGCAGCGCACAAACTAAACAAAAGCCCCCATCCGACAGGCACCGCGCAGACAAACTGCATGGCTCGGCGCAGCCCGAAATTGGCGGCCATGGCGGTCGATACCGTGGTATTGGGTCCGGGGGTGAAGCTGGTGACGGTGGACAAGAGCAGCAAGGCCGTCAATTCGGAAACAGGCATGGCATGCACTGTAAGGCCATCGCAGTCCTAGTGCAGCACCCGGCCTGACAAAAATTTTTACGCCTGCGCCCCGCCCCAAGCGACCATCGACGACTTCAATCATGGGATCGCAGCGGGCCAATATCGGCGGCGTAAGCCAAACGCTACTATCGGCATGTTTCAAAAGAAGCAGCCCAAGCCCATGCGCACCTCGCCCAAGCCTCCCAACATCTTGTTCATCATGGCTGACCAGATGGCCGCGCCCCTGCTGCCGCTGTACGACCCGGCGTCCATCATCCAGATGCCCCACCTCAGTCGCCTGGCGCGCGAGGGTGTGGTGTTTGACTCGGCCTACTGCAACAGCCCCTTGTGCGCGCCCTCGCGTTTTAGCCTGGTGACCGGGCAACTGCCCTCGCGCATAGGCGCGTACGACAACGCGGCCGATCTGGCGGCCGACATTCCGACCTATGCGCACTACCTGCGCCAACTGGGCTACCGCACCGCCTTGTCGGGCAAGATGCATTTTTGCGGGCCAGACCAGTTGCATGGCTACGAGGAGCGCTTGACCAGCGACATCTACCCCGCTGATTACGGCTGGACGGTGAACTGGGACCAACTGGAAACACGCCCCAGCTGGTACCACAACATGGCCTCCGTGCTGCAAGCGGGGGCCAGCGTGCGCAGCAACCAGCTGGACTTTGACGAGGAGGTGGTATTCAAAGCGCGCCAGTACCTCTACGACCATGTGCGCAACACGCCGGCCCAGCCTTTTTGCCTGACGGTGTCCATGACCCACCCGCACGACCCCTACACCATTCCCGCCGAGTTTTGGGATTTGTACCAGGGCCTGGACATCCCCATGCCGCGCCATCCGATAGCGCAAGAGGCGCAGGACGCGCACTCCCAGCGCCTGCTCAAGGTGATGGATTTGTGGGACAAGCCCTTGGCCGCCGAGGCCATTGCCCGCGCGCGCCGCGCTTACTTCGGCGCATGCAGCTATGTGGACAGCAAAGTGGGCGAGTTACTGAAAGCGCTAAATGCTTGCGGCCTGGGCGAGGACACCATCGTGGTCTTCTCCGGGGACCATGGCGATATGCTGGGCGAGCGCGGGCTTTGGTACAAGATGCACTGGTTTGAAATGGCCGCCCGCGTGCCCCTCATCATCCACGCGCCGGCGCGCTTTGCACCACGCAAAGTGGCACACAGTGTGTCCACTATCGACCTGCTGCCGACATTCGTCGCCCTAGCCGGTGGCGCGGTCGATGCGCAATTACCATTAGATGGCCACTCACTGATGCCCCATTTGCAAGGCACGGGCGGCCACGATGAAGTCATAGGCGAATACATGGCTGAGGGTAGCAAAACACCGCTCTTCATGATCCGGCGCGGTCCCTGGAAATTCATCTACAGCCAGGATGACATTTGCCTGCTCTACCACCTACCCGATGACCCGCAGGAGCTGCGCAACTTGGCTGCAGACGCGGCCCATGCGGACACGCTGCAAGGCTTTATGCAGGAAGTGGCTGCGCGCTGGGACATTCCTGCCTTGCATGCGCAAGTGCTGGCCAGCCAGCGCAGGCGCCGCCTGGTGGGTAGCGCCTTGGCTAAAGGCAAGCGCACCTTCTGGGATCACCAGCCCTTGGTCGATGCGACGCAGCAATATATGCGCAATCACATGGACCTAGACGATTTGGAGCGCCGAGCGCGCTACCCGCAGGTGCGTTCTTAAGCCCGTCCCTGCAAAGCAAAGCAAGCGCTGCGCGCGCCTACGCGCAAGCCACGGGCGTTAAGGATGTCCGCGCCGCGCCAGACTTCCAGTGCTGCCACCTGCCCATCATCCATCCAGCCCAACTGCTCCAGCACTGCGATGGTGGCCGCGTACAAAGCCGGTTTATTACCGTCACTAATCTTGATGGCAAAGGCCTCACCCCGGCATTTACTGGCCATGACTTGCACGCCGTCCGCGCCTATCTTGCAAATCCAGTCGCCGCGCCCGGCGCGCATCCAGGCCAGGTCATTGCGGCCCGTGCCGCTGACCAGGTCTGGGTGCGCCGTCATGGCCTCGCCCAGCAGCGCAAAGCTGTCACCCAACTCTGCATCTGCTGCGCCCGTGGCCAAGCGCGCATAGCCGTGGGCCAGGCGGGCCAGCGGCATGGCGTAATTGGGCGCGGAACAGCCATCTATGCCCATGGGCATATCCTCTTCCTGCATGCCTACCGCGCGCGCCACCGCGCTGCGTACCGCGCGCTGCAAAGGGTGCGCAAGCTCGGTGTAGTTCTGTACCGGCCAGCCCTGCTGCACACACATTGCCACAAAGCCCGCGTGCTTACCGCTGCAATTGTGGTGCCGCTCGTCATAGACCAAACCCTCGGGCGGCGCTTTGTCCAGCAGGGTGAACAAACCCGGCACATGGCAGCCGCAGCGCAACACGCGGTAGTCCTGCCCGGCCTTGGCCAGGATGGACTCTGCCGTCTGCACATGCATGGGCTCTCCGTTGTGGCTGGCGCACAGCAAAGCCAACTCCGCCTGGGACAAGCCCAAGTCCTTGGCGGCACCCGATTGCAGCAAAGGCAAGGCCTGCAAGACCTTGAGCGTGGAGCGGGTAAAGCTCACGAAATGTGGGTCACCCGCATGCGCCAGCACCGCGCCATGCTTATCGACCACCGCTATCGCGCCAAAGTGCAAACACTCGCTGTGCCCGCCGCGTGTGAGTTCGACCAAAGGCAGCAGTTCAGCAGGAGACACGGCGCGCACCATTTCTACCGGACAATCCGGCCCAAGCAGCGCCCCTTTAGCGCCATTGCTTACGAGCATAACCGGCCGCAAGACCGCTATGTCCCACCCATTGCCAGCACGATACGCCACGCCATGACTGAACTGCGCTCTCCCCTG
>CAMCJY010000131.1 GCA_945875225.1 Comamonas sp. lk
CGTCCGAAGGTGGCGCTTTCCTCGGCAATCTGTGCAAGCACCTGCGCTAGCTGGCCTTTTTTCATGAGGCGCTTGGTTTCCATCAGAGCGGGAAGCGGCTTGGCCGCGAGCTTGAGGGCCTGCCTGCGCGCCAGTGCGTTGGCCTCCGATGGCGGGACTACGCGATTGACTAGACCGAACTCCAGCGCGGTCTCGGCGAGTAGGGGCTCGCCCAGTAGCAAAGCCTCGGCGGCGCGGTGGTAGCCCATCAATTGGGGTGCCAGCAAACTAGAAGCCGCCTCGGCGCACAAACCCAGGTTGACAAAGGGCATGGAAAAAGCGGCGTTGTCACCGGCATAGACCAAGTCGCAATGAAACAACATGGTGGTACCCACGCCCACCGCCGGTCCGCAGACCGAGGCGACCAAGGGTTTGGGGAAGGCCGCAATGCCACGCAGAAACCGGGACACATCGGTGTCGGCCGCATCCACCGAGGGTGGACGGCCCAAAAAATCAGCAATGTCGTTGCCAGCGCTGAAAATCGCTGGATCGCCTTGCAATACCAATACATGGACGCTAGGCGCTGCCGCAGCTTCTAGCAGGGCGTCGGCGATAAAGCCGTACATGGCCTGGGTGAGCGCATTTTTCTTGTCGGCTCGGTTTAGCGTCAAGGTCATGACGCCTTCGGAAACATCTTTCAATACATCTTGCATACCTACCGTCCCGGCGGGACGCCCTATTCTTTGAAATACACCAGTTGGTGCGTCGTGGCTAGCATGGTGCCGGCCTCACTCCATAAATAGCCGCTTTGGTCAAAAAACCCATTGCGAAATACCTGCCCACGCGCCTGCGCCAGCAAATACCCTACACCCACGTCTGTGAACTGCTGTGCGTCGGCATGGAAATACACCGTCATGGAAACGGTACCGGCCGGCACATGTTTGGCGCGGCGCAACCAGACGCGGGGGAAAAATATATCGGCGTAGGCAGCGATGGCCGGATAATCCAGCGTGCGGCCGGCACTGTCGCGCACCCACAAGCAGCTGGTGCTGGCCGACTCGGGAGGCAGCGGATTTTCCTGACCATCCCATTTTTGCGGTAGCGAGCCTTCCAGGCTGCGCATTTCGTAGCGGGAAAACCATTCGACCATACGCGGCATCTGCACCACTGGCACCTCATGGGGCGGGCGCACCCGGGGCATAGGCAGGTCGTTCGCCCCCCAGGTGCTGCGCCGCGCCGCGGTCAGGGCGGTTCCCGTCAACACACAGGCCTGCGTACCATCCGCCTGGGCTTGGTGAATTTCAAAAGTCCAGTGCTGTGTGGAGCGGTTGGTTCGTGCCACCGAGAGGTGCAGGTGGTATGGCCCCAAGGCAATCCCCGCTACGTAATTGACCGTCAGGGACAGCGGCGTGCCCAGACACTGTGCATGGTCCATGATGGCCCGCACCACGGTGGCGGCAGTGATGCCACCAAAGGGGCCGACCATATTGGCCCAAGCCGGCGTGGCCTGGCCCAAAAGCACGCCATCGCCCTGGGGCTCTAGTGCTAGGGCCTGGTCAAAAGGATGCAAGCGCGTCAATTTATTCCACACGCACCCAGGTTTGGGTGCGTCCGAGCATGGGGGTGCCAATGTAACCGCGCACTTCCAGTTTTTTCCCACCTTCGATCGGTGTCAGTTTGAGACGGTAGTCGGTGCCGTTGCTGGGATCCAGAATCTTGCCACCTTCCCACACGTCTTTACCTTCTACTTTTTTACCGCCACGAATAATCTCCATGCCAATTTTGGGTTTGCCCTTGCGGTCGTCGGTGCATTTTTCGCAATTGGCTTCCGGATCAGGATTGACCTCCAGCCCGCGCACCACCACAGCCGACAGCTCACCCGCGGCGTTGGTGGCAATTCGCACTTCGGCTTTGGGTTTACCGGTTTTGTCGTCAATGGTATTCCACAGGCCCAAGGGGCTCATCTGTGCACCTGCCAAGCCGCTGAAGGCTGCAAGCAGTCCAAGTACTGTGATTTTTTTCATCGCGTTATCTCCTAGGTTTCGCGTTAAGGGTGGGTGACTGTAAGGCGCTTTAGACCAGCGCCGCGTCCGTGTCCATCAGGACTGCGCTGCCCTGTCGGGCAGTCTGCATCAGGCTGGTGGTTTCAGGAAAGAGTTTGGCGAAGTAAAAACGCGCGGTTTGAAGCTTGCCCAGGTAAAAAGGGTCGGCATTACCCGCGGCGATCTGGCGCAATGCCACCTGGGCCGTGCGGGCCCAGAAATAGCCCAGCGTCCAATGGCCGGCAACGCGCAAATAGTCCACCGCGGCTGCGCCCACTTCGTCGGGGTTTTGCATGCCTTTCATGGCGATATCCATGGTGAACTGCGTCATTTGCTGGCCCAGGTCGGCCACCGGCTTGATGAATTCGGCCATGGATTCATTCGCCGCTTCTTCTTGCGCCAGCTGCGTCACCAGCTTGCCGAATTTACGCAGCGTAGCGCCGTTATTGCCCAGTATTTTGCGGCCCAGCAAGTCCAGCGACTGGATGGTGTTGGTGCCTTCGTAAATCATGTTGATGCGCGCATCACGCACATACTGCTCCATGCCCCATTCTTTGATGTAACCATGGCCGCCAAACACTTGTAGGCAAGTCGAGGTGGCGATCCATCCGTTGTCGGTGATGAAAGCTTTCACGATCGGTGTCAGCAGCGCCAGCATCTCACCAGCATCTTTGCGCACCTGCTCGTCCGGGTGGCTGTGCTCTTGTTGCAAGAGCATGGTGCAAAAGCCCTGCATCGCGCGGCCGCCTTCGGCATAGGCTTTGGCAGTCAGCAGCATTTTGCGTACATCCGGGTGCACGATGATGGGATCGGCGGCTTTGTCCTTGGCTTTGGTGCCCGACAGGGAGCGCATTTGGATGCGGTCCTTGGCGTAGGCCAGCGCATTTTGGTAGGCTATTTCGGTCAACGCCAGGGACTGGTTACCCACGCCCAGACGGGCCGCGTTCATCATCACAAACATGCCGTTCATGCCCTTGTTGGGCGCGCCCACCAAGGTGCCCACGGCGCCGTCCAAAACCATCTGGCAGGTTGCGCTACCTTTGATGCCCATTTTGTGCTCCAGGCCGCCGCAGTAGATACCATTGCGCGCGCCCAGGCTGCCGTCCTCATTGACCAAAAACTTGGGCACGATGAACAGGCTCACGCCTTTGATGCCGGCAGGCGCATCGCTCAAGCGCGCCAGCACCAGGTGCACAATGTTCTCGCTCATGTCGTGCTCACCGGCACTGATAAATATTTTGTTGCCCGTGATGCGGTAGGTGCCATCGGGCTGCGCTTCGGCTCGGGTGCGCATCAGGCCCAGATCAGTTCCGCAATGGGGTTCGGTCAGGCACATGGTGCCGGTCCACTCACCGCTGACCATCTTGCCCAGATAAGTGGTTTTTTGGGTGTCCGTGCCATGCGTAGCCAGAGAAGCATAAGCGCCATGTGTCAGGCCCGGGTACATAGTCCAGGCTTGGTTGGCGCTATTGAGCATTTCATAGAAAAACTGGTTCACGATCAAAGGCAAACCCTGACCACCATAGGCCGGGTCGCTAGACAGCGCCGGCCAGCCGCCAGCCACATACTGGGCATAAGCTTCTTTGAATCCCTTGGGTGTTGTCACCGCGTGCGTGCTTTGGTCTAACAGGCATCCCTCGGCGTCACCGCTGATATTGAGTGGGAACAGTATGTCGGAGGCGAATTTTCCGCCCTCCTCCAGAACAGCATTCATAGTGTCCGCATCCATATCGGCATGCGCTGGCATGGCTTTGAGGTCGTCCACCACGTGCAATAGCTCGTGCATGACAAACTGCATATCGCGCAGGGGCGGGGTATAGCTGGGCATAAAGAAAACTCCTAAGTTTCAATAAATCAAGGGAAATCCGTGGGGGCCGCTACGCAAGCGAGACACTGGGCTTGGCCGTTTCTTTGCAAAATATTTTCAAAACCCTGATTCGCTTGCGCTAGCGAGTCGGGTTTCTGCAAAAACCGGGTTTCATAGTGCAAAGCCAAAATCAATCCGTGTATCTCAAAGGCAATTTGTGCGGCATCCGCCTGGGCCGCCAAGTGACCGCACTCTTTGGCTTGTACGACTGCGCGAAACAACGCGTCCTGCCATTGGCGTACTGCGTGGGCCAATGCGTCGCGCACCGGCCCCGGACGGTCGTCAAACTCCACCGCCCCGCTAATAAATATGCAACCGGACTGAATTTCCACCGCAACGCGCTTCATCCAGTTGTCAAACAAGGCGCGCAAGCGCGGCAAGCCGCGGGACTGCTGTAATGCTGGGAAAAATATTTCCTGTTGGAAGCAGTTGAAATACTCGTCAATCACTGAAATTTGCAAGTCTTCCCGTGAGCCGAAGTGCGCGAAAACGCCGGATTTGCTCATCTGCATGACTTCGGCCAGCAAACCGATACTGAGCCCTTCTAGGCCCAAGCGGGTACTGAGGCTGACCGCCGCTTGAACAATAGCCTGCTTTGTTTGCTGCCCCTTTAACAAGGCGCGTCCCGAATTTTTGGGTTCCGAGACCTCGGGCGGGGGTATTAGCGTGGCGGCAAATGACATGGGTTGGCGGGGATCATCAAAATAGAACGATCGTGCTATTTTGCACCAGATAAACCCCTTCCTGGCTTATCCCTGGGCTTTTCTGGGTATTTTTCTCGTCAGGATGAGCGAATCATGGTGCCAAAAGCTTGATCGCTGAGAATTTCTAGCAATAAGACATGCGCCACGCGGCCATCGATGATGTGCACCGCCTTGACGCCACTTTTGGCAGCATCGAGTGCGCCGCTAATTTTGGGCAACATACCGCCGGAAATACTACCGTCTGCCACCATGGCATCGATCTGACGGGCGCTTAAATCGGTGAGCAAGTCGCCGGCTTTATTCAGCACACCGCTGATATTGGTGAGCATCAAAAGTTTTTCGGCTTGCAACACGGTAGCGAGTTTGGCAGCCACCACATCAGCGTTGATGTTGTAGCTTTCATTGTTTTCGCCATATCCTATGGGGCTGATCACGGGAATAAAAGCATCGTCCTGCAAAGCGCTTAGTACTGAGGGATCGACACTGACAATATCACCCACCTGACCGATATCGTGCGCAATCGGCGGATCGGCCTGGTCCCACAATTTGAGTTTTTTGGCGCGGATCATGGCTCCATCGCGCCCGGTCAATCCCACCGCCTTGCCTCCGGCCTGGTTGATCAGCCCGACGATTTCCTGCTGCACCTGGCCCGCCAGCACCCACTCCACCACACCCATGGTTTCCGCATCGGTCACCCGCATGCCTTGGATGAAGGAACCGGTTTTGCCCAAGCGATGAAGGGCGCTCTCAATTTGGGGGCCCCCACCATGAACGACGACCGGATGAATACCCACGAGTTTGAGCAAGACCACGTCCTGCGCAAACGCCGCCTGCAAGGCCGGGTCAGTCATGGCATTACCGCCGTATTTAATTACCATGGTTTTACCGTGGTATTTACGGATATACGGCAGGGCGCGCGCTAGGGTTTCGGCCTTGTCATGGATGCTGGTGGAGGTCATGGCGGTGTCCGTGCGTCAAATGAAGACGATTATCTCCCCGCCGGGCTGATTTACCTGAATTCAAAAAAGCTGGAGCCCCCTGCGTGTTAGGCGCAATGACCCCGTCTGGCGCTTGACAGGGCAACGCGCTTGACGGGGAAGTACGCTAGCAACGCGTTGGTTAGGGAGCGGCAGCGCTAGCAACGGCAAATGACTCTTTGCTATGCCCTTGGGCCACCAGCGAAGCCAGCCACTTGGGCGTCAGGCCGCGTCCGGACCAGGTTTCGCCATTGGGGCCGTGGAACTTGGCCGCTACGGGTTGGCTCGATTTGCGCGCCGCTTTTGGGGCTTTTGCCACCTTTTCTTTTGCAGGACGCCCGGATTTAGCAACACCTTTGGCGGTTTTGCGCGTCTGCAAGTCTTTCACGGTGATGCCGAAGGCCTTCATTTTCGCTTGAATATCACGCACGGTTGCAGAAAACTCTTTAGACTTAATATCGGCAGCTTGCTTTTGCAGCTTTTCGATTTGGCCTTGGATATCAATCAAATTAGTCATTAGTAACT
>CAMCJY010000132.1 GCA_945875225.1 Comamonas sp. lk
ATGTCTTGCAGGCGCAGCGGTTTGCCGCGCCACTGACCGATCAAGTCTAGGCAGCGGTGGATAGCGCTGAGCATGCCCAAGGCCAACACATCCACCTTGAGCAAGCCCACCGCGTCCAGGTCGTCTTTGTCCCACTGGATGATGCTGCGCTCAGGCATAGCCGCGTTTTCTACCGGCACGATACGCGTCAGCGGACCTTGCGTCAGCACGAAGCCGCCCACATGTTGGCTCAGGTGGCGCGGGAAGCCTTGCAGTTGCGTAGCCAGATCAAGCCACAGTTGCAGCCGAAGGGGTGTTGGAATGGCGAAGTCACTTGCCTTCTCATGTGCCTGGGCGGCAGAGCCCTGTGCTTCGTTTTGCTCGGCGGGCGCCAGATCGGCAGAGCGCTCAGCTCCGTGTCCCCCGCCCGCTGCGCGGGCTCCTCCTTTACCTACGCTGAGCCCTCTGCCGCCCTGGCTTGTTGCACACGAAGAAGACACAGTTGCAGTTACGCGCTCAATCGCACTTTGCAAGCGCTCGGCCAGCACGGTACGGCCATACATGCCTGGATGCTCTTTGGCCAGCGCGTTAATCAGAGCTTCGGGAATTTGCAGCGCGCGCCCTACATCGCGCAGCGCACTGCGCGGGCGGTAGCGGGTGACCACGGCGGTAATGGCGGCGCGCTCGCGGCCATATTTGGCGTAGATGTATTGGATGACTTCTTCGCGCCGCTGGTGCTCAAAGTCCACATCAATATCGGGCGGCTCGTCGCGCTCGCGCGATATGAAGCGCTCAAACAGTACGCTCATGCGCGCAGGGTCCACCTCGGTCATGCCCAGGCAGTAGCACACCGCCGAATTGGCCGCCGAGCCGCGCCCCTGGCACAAGATGCCGCGGCTGCGCGCAAAGCGCACGATGTCGTGCACCGTGAGGAAGTACATCTCGTACTTCAGTTCGGCAATCAACGCCAACTCATGCTCTACCTGCGCGCGTACGTTCTCGGGCATGCCTGCGGGGTAGCGTACGCACGCGCCTTCTTCGGTGTAATGGCGCAGCGTTTGCGCTGGCGTCTGGCCGGGCAATAACGCTTCGAGCGGGTAGTGGTAACGCAGGCTGTCCAAGGAAAAATGACAGCGGCTGGCAATCTCTAAAGTGTTCGCTAAGTGTTCGGCATCAAACAAGTTAGCTAAACGCGCGCGACTGCGCAAATGCCGCTCGGCGTTGGCCTGTAAGCCGCGCCCGCACTGTGCTACCGGCAGGCGCAAACGCACGGCGGTGATCACATCGTGCAAAGGCTTGCGCGAGCGCACATGCATTTGCACCGCGCCCACCGCCACCAGCGGCAGGCCACTCAGGTGCGCAATCTGGCGCAAGCGCAAAGTGTGCAGCGCATCCTGCGTACCCAAGCTGCGCGTCGCGCCCAACCACACTTGCGCGCCATAGTGCGCGCGCGCAGCCGCTGCAATCGCATAGGCTTTTTCCATCGACAAAGCAGGTGGCAAAAGCAAAATAATCTCATTGCCAGCCAAGCTCGGCCAGGCCGCCCAGCCGCCTTGCGCAGGCTGCCAATGCAGCGCGTACTGCCCCTTAGGCGCGGCGCGGCGCGCGCTGCTGATGAATTCGCACAGATTGCCCCAGCCCTGCAAATCATGCGGCAAAGCGACGAAGCGGAAAGATGCTTCACCGGCTGAGGCTGCGGCGGACATCGCCTCCGCCGCCCCAGGAACATTTCCTTGCATGACCAACTTGTTCTGGCCCTGGCCATGACAGGCCTTGGCGTCCGGCACAGACCAAGATGCGCGCACCCCAAACTCAGCGCCCGGCAAGAATTGCAAGCCCGCCTTACGCGCCGCCTCGTGCGCGCGCACGACCCCGGCCACTGAGCACTCATCGGTCAGCGCCAGCGCCCCATAACCCAAAGCCTTGGCCCGCGCCACCAACTCCTGGGGCAAGGACGCGCCATACTGAAAGCTAAACGCGCTCATGGCATAAAGCTCGGCATAGGCAGGGGACGGGGCGGCGGCGGGCACGGAAGCTTCGTTTTAAATACTGTATAAAAATACAGTATAAACAGAGTCCCTACGTGAAAAAACGTAGGGCACGCAAAAAATTACTTGTGCCATGCTTCAAAAAAATATATATTAGATATATATAAATAAGGCTAACCTATGACAAGCACAAGCGACAACTTACTCGTCAAATTCCGCACCAAAGACACGGCATTGGGTGTGACGCGCAGCACCGTCAAAGCACTGGCGAAAGAACTAGAGGTGAACGAAACCCAGGTCATCCACATGGCACTCTCCAAATTCGCTGCGGATGTGCTTCCAGCGTATGCGCCCGATACCGGCCCACTCACCGCCAAGCAAATCCGCGCTTTGCGCGAGGACGTCCAAAAGCACTTACCCAAGGGTAAAACCCTCTCCAGCGAGACCTTGTTTCCATGAGCTCCAAATGGGCGCTACCCGCCCCCGGCGACATCGTGTGGTGCTTGTTTCCAGAAGTGCCAGGCATGGAGCCAGGCCCCAAGCCCCGTCCCGCGCTAGTGATGCGCGTCGAGCGCAAAGAAGATGGTGATGAGCTCAGCGTGGTGTATGGCACATCGCAAAACCTGCATCCGCTCAGGCGCGGCGAATTCGCCATCACCCGCGACAAACACCCCAGCGCCTACGCCCTGGCGGGCTTGGCCTATGACACCAAGTTTGACTTCAAAGTCATGGTGGACCTGACTTGGTCAGAGCGCTACTTCAAAGTACCACCTCGAAGTCCGCATGGAAATACGCCCAAACTGGGAACCTTGCATGCGACGGTTTTGCGGGCGGTGGAGGCGGCTTATCGGGCGGCAGTGGGGTAGTGGTAAAGCGGTCGATTGGTTATGTTGCCATTAACAGTACTATTAGCCTTCCCCATCAGCATAGGGATAGAGCCCTTCGGTAGCATTCCTGCAAAAATTCCCGGACTCCCGACTTGATGACTCCCCACCCCCCGGAAGTACCCACCGCCCCAGCCCCCATCAGCCTGCGCCAGGCCTGGCCGTTTTGGCTGAAGGTGGGCTTTATCAGCTTTGGCGGGCCGGCCGGGCAGATTGCGCTGTTGCATGAAGAGTTGGTGGAGCGACGGCGTTGGATTTCGGATGCGCGGTTTTTGCATGCGCTTAATTACTGCATGGTGCTGCCCGGCCCTGAAGCGCAGCAACTGGCCACCTACTTGGGCTGGCTGATGCACCGCACTTGGGGCGGCATCGTGGCGGGGGTCTTGTTTGTGCTGCCTTCGCTGTTCATACTCATCGGACTGTCGTGGGTGTATCTGGTGTTCGGTGGTACGCCGCTGGTGGCGGGGCTGTTTGCCGGTATCAAGCCAGCCGTGACGGCCATCGTGCTGCAAGCGGCCTGGCGCATAGGCACGCGCACGCTGCGCCACCGTTTGTTGTGGGTGTTGGCTGCCCTGTCCTGGTTTGCGCTGTATGTATTGCAAGCGCCCTTTCCGGCAATAGTGCTGGGTGCAGGGCTGATAGGCGCCATCGGCGGGCGCTTTGCGCCGCAGGTATTTCAAGCGGGCACCGGCCACGCAGCCAAGGCCAGGCCGCACGCGCCAGCCTTGATTGACGACGACACACCCACGCCCGCGCATGCGCGTTTTACGCAGTCCGGTTTGGTGAAAGTGCTGGCTATCGGGCTACTGCTGTGGCTAGTGCCCATGGCGCTGCTGGTGCTGACGCAAGGCTGGGAACATACGCTGACGCAAATGGCCTGGTTTTTCACCAAAGCGGCGCTGCTGACTTTTGGCGGCGCCTATGCGGTGCTGCCCTATGTGTACCAGGGCGGCGTGGAGCAGTTTGGCTGGGTAACGGCGGCGCAGATGATCGACGGCCTGGCGCTGGGCGAGACCACGCCGGGGCCGCTGATCATGGTGGTGGCTTTTGTAGGCTATGTGGGCGGACACACCCAAGCACTGCTAGGCCCGGACCATCTGTTTTTAGCCGGTGCCCTGGCCGCCACGGTGGTGACCTGGTTTACTTTTTTGCCTTCGTTTGTGTTCATCTTGGCGGGCGGGCCTTTCATCGAATCGACGCACCAGGATTTACGTTTAAGCGCGCCGCTCACCGCGATTACCGCCGCGGTGGTGGGCGTCATCGTGAGCCTGGCGCTGTTCTTTGGTCAGCATGTGTTCTGGCCGCAAGGCATGGGTGGGCGTTTTGATGCGGCATCCGCTGTCATAGCCGTAGCCGCCGCGCTCGCGCTGATCCACTTTAAGCGGCCCGTGGTGCAGGTGATTGCTGCTTGTGCGCTGGCGGGCTGGGCTTTGTCTGTGTTGGCTTGAGCCACGGCATAAGCTCACAAGGCCTTCAGGCAAACAAGCCATGCAAATACCAGGCGGCCCCCTGCCCCTGGGCTAGGCCTAAACGCTCGCGATAGACCCAGAGCAAACCCTGGCCAGGGCTGTGGGCGATGTAGTAGTCGCGCTGCACTTGCGGCCCCGTGTCCCAGGCCTGCAGCTCCAAGCGCTGCGGTCCGGCCAGCAAGGCCAGCGGGCCGTCCCACTGGGGCAAACCATCAGCGCCGCAGGGCAGGCTGCGCACCTGGGGCAACAACCAAGTGGGATAAAGCGCCTGCGCGGCGATGGTGCTGGCTTGCGATGTGGCGCGGGTGCCTAAGGCCATGCCAGTTTGCGCTGCGGCACTGGTCGGTCGTCCCATACCAGTTGACACCACGGCGCTTGCCTGCGCGCCCAGCGCTTGCCAGGTCTGCATGCACTCGGGGCGATGCTCATCTTGCAAGCTCACGGCGCGCACGCTGTCAGGCCCCAGGCGCGCAGCCACGCGCTCCAGCAAATGGTGCAGGCTGTCGCCGCTGCGCAGTTCATCGGGCAAGAGGCTCAGGCTTTGGCCGCGCAATGCGCAGGTTTCCAGCGTACGCAGGCGCAAATACAAAACCGGCGCAGGCAGCGTGACCTGCGCCAGGTGTTCGGCCAGCAGACGCTCCAAGTGGCGCGGGTCTTGGGTGGGCTCGGCAGTACGCAAGTGCAGGCGGCCATAGCCATCGCCTTGGTGCCAAGCGTCCCGGTGGCGGGCATTGGCACGGCGCGCATCGAGTTGCCAACGCAACTCCAGGGCCAGCACCCCGTGCTGGCGGGCGCGCAACCACAGTTGCAACTGCGCCAACAAGCGGCGCGCGCCAAACAACATGGCTGCGGCCGATTCGACCTGCGCGGCCAGTTCCAGCGGCGCATCAAACACCTCGGGCAGGCGCAGCCAGGCATAGACCTCGGGCGCGGCGCCATAGGCCTGGTCCAAAGCCGTCAGCAGGGGCGCGCCAAAGCGGCGGGCCACGCCGCCGCGCGGCAAGGCGCGCAAATGGCCCCAGGTGGTACAGCCCAAACGCTCCAGCGTGGGTAGATGCGCCTGCGCTGCGGCCAGCGTGTGCAAAGGCAAGGCATCGGGCAGCAGTGGCGGCTGGGCCAATTCGCCCGCCTGCTGCAAAGCATCGCAGGCCAGGCGCGCCAGCGCGAGCAAAGCGCTCTCGCCATGCGCGTACTGCATAGGCAGGGGCGCGTGGCCGGACTCCAACAGCGCCTGCACCAGCGCCTTGCGTCCGCTAAACAAGCGCTCGCTGGTCGAGATTTCCAGCACCAAAGCCTGCTGCACTTGCGCCACCCAGGGCGTAAATTGCAAACTCCACCAGGCCAGCGCCGCCAGCGGGTCAGCCCAGGCCGCAGCGCCTGAAAACTCTGTTTCTGGATCCGGGGAAGTAGCGCCGCACAAAGCGCTTGTAAGCGGCAAGGCCGGTAATGGCGCATAGCCACTTGCACCGGCATCACGGCCAGCAGCGCGCTGCGCGTCTTGCGGACGCACGGCCAGCCAATAGGGCTTCATGGCGCCGCCCTGCGCGGTTGTAAGACAGCGATGTGCGCTGAGGTGCTCTGCGTTGGGGCGGCCTGCTGGCTTGGTGCAGACTCTGCCGCAGGCGCCGGCTTGGCGCTGGCCAGCACGCGCAACAGCGCTGCTGGGCGTGCCGCCAGATACAGGGGCCCGTCCAGCGGTGGACCCCTGCGCTTGAGGATGTGGACCGCAAGCGCAGCCCCCTCCTCCAAGTCCAATG